>DAISKN010000077.1:0-15355 GCA_036820975.1 Acidobacteriota bacterium
GCTCATCGTGCGCAACGTGCCCAACGTGCGCAAGGCCGTGAAGTGGAACTCGCCGATGTACGGCATCGAGGGCCAGGGCTGGTTCCTGGGGTTCCACGTCTTCACCCACTACGCCAAGGTGGCGTTCTTCCGAGGCACGTCGCTCCGGCCCTCCACCCGGAGGCACGGGCAAGAACGCGTTGTCCAGCGCCAAGGTGGTCGAGGCGATCAAGATAGCCATCGTGCCGTATATCACTGGGTACCGTCGGTCGGACACTCTCGCTCCTTGTTGCAAGTGAACTCGAGTTCAGGAAATCGTCTCACGCATCTCGGGCAGTGCGCCGATGCATGACGTGTGCTGTAATTGCTCCCCGTCATGGTCCAGGAACAACCGCCGCGCCTCCTGGAGATCTTCCGGGATTTCGTGAAGCCCGGGAGCGACGCCGCCTTCCGTTCCGTAGAGGAGGACGCGGCCCGGATCTGCGCGGAGCTCGGCTGTCCCCATCCGCACCTCGCAATCGAGTCGCTCACCGGACCCAGGGAGGTCTGGTGGCTCAACGCATTCGAGACCGAAGCGGAGCATCAGCGCGTCGTGGACGCGTATCGCTCCAATCGGGCGTTGACGACGGCGCTCGAGGAAATCACGAGGCGCAGAGAAGGTCTGATTTTTCCGCCCATCGACTTGCTCACTACCTACCGACCGGATCGGAGCCGAGACGCTCCCTGGAAGCTCGGGGGCGCGCGGTTCTTCGTCGCGGCGATGACGAAACGAGAGGACGGGCTCGCAGGCTCGGTGTTCGAGGCTCCTCAGGGTGAGCGATTCGTCCTCAGGCCGGTAACCGAGCGGGAGGAAGCCGACTCATTCGCATCGGAGGCTGGAGCCGAGACGAGGGTCTTCGCGGTGCGGCCCTATTGGGGGATGCCCGCCTCGGAGTGGATACGGAGCGACCCCGACTTCTGGAGCGAGAAGCCCATGTCGCGCTCCCGCTAGGTCAGGAGCATAGAGATGAAGCGAACCCGAGCTCTCGCCGGCGTTTTTGTCTTCGCGCTGCTGCTCACCAGGTCGAGAGCGCGCACGTTGCCGGCGAGGGTCCGGTGACGGCCGCCGCTTCGAAACCAGCCAGAAAACCCGTGACCGCGTTCCGGGGGTTCCCGTCCTTGGTCGACTGCCCGTCCGCTGACCTATGTTCGCCTGAAAGAACCGGCACCGCAGTTTGCGCGCGGCGAATTGACCACCTAACGCTTTATTTTGAAAGCGCTGGTCCCGCGTCGAACCTCATCCGCTTTGAACTCTTCCCCCGCCTGATAGCGGCCGAGGACCTGGACGTGGTCGCCGGTCCGGACGGCTGCCGCCGACCCGTCTTCAGGTCCTAGATCGACGCGCACGGTTTCACCTCCGACGTCCACGAGCGCCTGCGCACGACGGCGGCCATTTTCGGCGGGTAAGCTGAAGCGACCGGTGACTGATCCCTCGAGGAGCCCCTCGCCGCCGCTCACTATCCGAAACGCCGGAAGACTCGCTTCTCGTTCCTGAGGCGTATCGAGGAACGACAACTCCGCGAACCGAGAGGGCAAGGAATTCCCTCGCGCTCCATAGAAACGGGGAGCTCGCTCTAGCGTCTCCCGGCCTGCCGTCAGCCGAGCTCTACCGCGGGCGTCGATCTCGAGCGCGTTCCATGGGAGGGCGAGCATCTCCTCACGGTCGAAGAACGACAGCACGACGAAGGTGGCGCGGCCGTCCGCAGGGTCGACGAGCACGCGCTCGATGCACGCGATTTGTTCCCACCGGGAGTTCGTGACCGGCTTACCGATGAAGTTCGCGACGTCGAGAGACCGGGCAACGAGCGCCCAGAGCTCGTCGCTGGCAAGGCTTGTCTTCTCGAGGACGGCCATCGATATAGCGATCGACATCCCCAAAGCGAGCGCGGGTCGGCCGATCACGTCGTCGAGCCTGCGAGCTGCGATGAAACGTCTTGGGCGATGAGTCCTGCAAGCGCGAAATCACCCGCGTGGTAAGCGCTCTGAGCTCGGGATAGATCCTCGCGGAAGTTTGCCAGCTGTGAATCGCTGGGAAGGTAATGCCGGTTCAGTGGCTTGTGGCTCAGGACCGCTTCCACCACCGTAAAAAGTGTTCTCGCGGCGCGAAGTTGATGATCCGCGGCCAGCTTTGCTTCCTTTCGAACTAGAATCGCTTCGTTTATCGCCGCCCGGGCGAGGAGATCGCTGGGAGTTCCTTTCTCTAAGGCTTCCACCGCGGCGCCGTATCGGTTCGGCGCATACGTGTCGGCCTCGAGCTTTCTTGCCTGTTCGAGGGCGGTTTCGTCGCGCCCGATGTCGCCTTCGGTACCTTCGATGGTTGCTGGAGTTTCCGGCGGCGGGCGCTGTTCGCACGCGACTAGCGCGCCGAGGATCGAGCTGCACAATGCAATTACTAGAGTCTTCATTGTATGGTCTCCTCTTTTGTTTGCCCCGATGGGCGGTTTGTCATGGCTTTCACTGCAACTTTCGCGCCACCTATGCACCGCCACGAAGTCCTTCATCCGAAGCTGTTCGGTGAATCCGGGTGGCCGGCGTGTCTGATGTGGGCACCCTATTGCAGAAACGCCTGATCGGCGCCCGGCGGGCAGGAACGAGGTTCTTTTTTGCGACGCGCAGATTCTTCGCGCGATCACCCAGCGCGCTGGGTTCTTTCTTACGGCGACCCGGACAAGGGAGAGCTCGCGGGCCGAGAAGCTCCAAGATCTCGACGACAACTCTGGGCAGGCGACGCGAGCGAAACCGGATTCGAAGAGTCCACAATCGAGTAGCTGCGACAGCGGTATCCGAAGGCGGGCCAGAAGCCGTATGACGAAACTCCGCCACTGTCCGGCCTTGCTGTCAAACCGCGCGATCCCTCCTCGTTCGTGACCAAGACGAAAACTCCCGACAAGAACGGAAGACCCCCTCTACCTTCGCAGGACTGCACTGCCACGCCCCCCCAAGGAGAAGAAGCCTAAGCGCGAGGTCGAGCTTCAACGAACAGAGGCTACGTCGGCGTGGCCCCGTGAAATGACGGCCACCGGTACCAGCTGCGCGAGCTGACAAAGCTGGTCCCGAGTCTCCAGCAGGGTTGACCCCACATGGTTAGCGCCTGCTTCCATCAGCAACTGAGGATTGTCGTCCGCCAGCGTCGGCGGAGCCCATCGTCCCACGATGATCTTCAGCTCTGGCAACGCGGCGCGCAGCTTTTTGACCAGGTAACGCGTCTTCGACGGCGGGCTGGGCGGAAGATCGGCGATGCAGACGATTTGATAGCCGCCCTGTTGGACCGTTGTCACCATTTCCGAGGACAACATGTGCACGGATGTGACTTCGAGCGCAACCGGCGTGTCTTCGAGGAGTTGGCTGAGCATACGCAACGCCAGCTCGTCGGTCACTGGGTTGGCCGGATATGCCAGCACGGTCACCCGATCCGCCGCAGGTGCAGCCCTCTCTGGAGGAGTATTCTCTGTCGCCTCACCCGCGCGGGCGGCAGCGGTCCGGACGACCACAGCGGCATCGCTCATCAGCTCCCGCGTCGCGTCGACGACAACGATTTCCTCGTCGGCTGAGAGGCGATTCTCCAGGCGGTCTCGTTCCGCGTAGTTCAATGCAGGGAGCAAAAGCGCGTCATAGATGGTCTCGACCGGATGCGCCTTGATGTGACGGTCGATGATCTCCGACGCTTCACTCTGATCGTGCGCGAGCAGCCGTTGGTAGTAGCTGACATCGGGCGGCAGGGTCGGCGCGACCGCCATAAGAGTCGAGAGGAACTCTAGTCCCGGGACATGTTTTCCGAGCACTACCAGGCAGACGGTCAGAGGCGTGGCCATCAATAGGCCCATCGGCCCCCACAACCAGGTCCAGAAGGCCACGGCAACGAGCAGCGCCACCTGGGAAACGCCCGCCGCCCCCGCGTACAGGTATGTCTCCAACACCAGGTTCGTGAACAACTCGAGGATGAGAAACAGGCCTATGACCGAAAACGGCCGGCTCCATCCTGGGAGCGCGGCAAGCCCAACCACGATGGGAGCCGCCGCGCCGATGATCGGGCCGATGTACGGAATGTAACGAAGAGCGGCAGCCAGCACCGCCCACAGGAGAGCATAGGGCACGCCGATGAAGTACAGACCGATCCCGACTCCCACGCCGTAGACCACGTTGACGATCGTCTGCATTAGCAGTTGTCGACTCACTCGTTGCCCTGCTTCATCAAACGCCTTGGTTGTGACCGCCAGATGCCCACGACCGATCAGGTCGATAAGCCGGCAGCGCAGGTCTTCACCCTCAAGCAGCATGAAGATCACCATCACGACCACGAATCCTGCCGTCGCCAGTGGTCCCATGAATGGGCCAAGCCAGGCGGGAAAGCCCCATAAACCCGCGACCTGTTCGGATCGCACGACAAGTGGCTCGGCCAGCGAGCCTTGAGGTTCGTCAGCCTTCTCCATTTCTGTCTTGATATCTTCGAGCGTGTCTTGAACCCTCTCTACGGAGCCTCCCTCGCGCGCGTGGCGAATATCCGCGATCTTCTGACGAATGTTGTTGCGATAGCTCGGAAGATCCGCCGCCAGATACCCCATCTGATTCGCAAGCCCCCAGCCGGCCATTGCTAGGATACTGAAGGCCAGTGCAACTACCAGGAGAACGGCGGGGATGCGGCCGATCCATCCCTGGAGCCGCGTCACCGCCGGCGTGAGGACAAACGTCAGGAGAATGGCCAGCGCAATCGGAACGACGACCGCCTGCGCCCAGTACAAGACTGCGATCACGAGCACGCAGCCAGCGAAGGTCACCCACGGCTTGAACGTCTTCATCACATCATTCATGGCTTTCTGCGAGCGCACGCCATTGTCTCAGATCAAACATCATCCATTCCAATAGAGACACGCCGTCATCGCGGCCGCGCGCGGACCGAGACCGCGCGCACTCAGACATGCGGTCCTCCAGTGTCCCAGGAGCGGGTGGAACGTTCGACACGGGTTGGGTTTTCGAGCGGCGGTTTGAGAATCACATTTCGCGGGCGTTGGTCCTTGTCGAGGAAGCCAATAGGGACGGGAAGCTCCTTCGGTCCTTCGCGGGTCCGGCGTGGGACGGGGACCGGCTTACGACCACGACGCGTTATCCGTTTCAGAATCCCAAAGACACTCGCTGGCTCGCGAGTGCGGTCACTCAGACCCTGTGGCTGCAGCCGGCGAGCAGGCCCCCCGTTCGAGCCATCGTTGGTCGTCGAGACCCTGAGAGGGGGAGCGTTGGACGGACCCTCGTCGACGACGCGGACGGTTTACACCAGGGGGTATCGGTAAGTCCGAACGGAGACCTCGCGAGCTTGCCGCGCCCTGCCCTACGTGCTCTCGAGAAGGGCGTTGGCGCCCCCCGGCCGATCGAAGAGTCGCTTGTTGCTTCTCGGCCCGGAAGAAAGGCTCCGGGGTTCTGGCGGTGGTATAGTGCCGGTCGTTCACAGGAGGGCCTATGCGCGCAGTGACTATCTTGTTCATGGCGGGCGTGCTCGTGGACTGCGGAGGGGGCGACGATGGACCGCGAGCCACCGACGATCCACCAGCCTCGGCGGCGGACGTCGTGGGCGACGAGGCTGCCTCGGACACGTCCGGCTGCGATCTTCTGACCGACGCTGAAGTCGGCGAAGCCACGGGCACGACGATCGCCAGTCACGAAGAGTCCGGTCTGCATGGGTGCCGGTGGAGAGCGCAAGACGGTATGCAGTTGATGCTGGACGTCTACTCGGGCTCGTCCGTCTCGTCTGCCACGTGCGACGCGCAGAAGGTTCTCGGCACCGGGCGAGAAGAGGTCGTCTCCGGGCTGGGCGACTCCGCCCTGTGGAAGACGAGCGGCAGCCTCGTCGTGTGCACCCCGCGTGCCGTCATCCGCTTCAACCTGGACAACTCGCAGCGAACTGTGCCGGAGAACAAAGAAGGGCTCATCAAGCTTGCACCATCGGTGCTCGGCCGGCTGTGAGCACGTCCGCCGCGGCGGATCGGGACCGACCCCGGGAGCGCCACGCGGAGAAACACATCAGCTTCGGTCGCGCCGAACGATCGCGCCGCCCGCACCAGGTCCCGGTCGACGTTCTCGACCCGGTGGCGGTGTTCACGAGGACAGGCGGGAGCGAGAGCCGAAATGCGATCGCCGACCGCAGCGCCGGGCCCGAGTCCCACCCTGATGACGAAGGTAGGATAAAACGCGATGAGGGGGGACGAGTAGAGAAACCACACGAAAGGTCGAGCGCGTACTCGCCGAACCGGTACCAGCCCGTTGCGCTCTTCGTTGAGCGCGCCCGAGTTGATGACGGGGGCGCATGTTAGGATCGCGCCGACCCCGCGAAAGCGGCCGCGCCCACCGTCTATTCACCCAGCTTGATACCGACCGCTCCAATGTCGATGTGATGCGCCGTGCTCGCGAAGTTCAACCGCAGTGAAAGGGTCATGGCCCCGTCAGGCTGCAGGTTCCCGACCGGGCTTTCGACGCAAACGGAAACGACGCTGGTCCGGTCGGTTCCGTCGTCGTGCCGCACGACCCCGCTTCGCGGAAGTGTCTCCTCGGAGAGCCGGACCTGGGAGATAAAGCTCGAGGCGTTGCTCAAATCGTAGCATAGGGTGACCGCCTTGATTGCGAACCTCGAGTCCAGGGCCAGTGGAAGGTTCAGCCACTGCAAGTCACCCGACTGGCTCGTCCTGACCCGCAGCGTGTTTCCGGCAGCAGCGCGGCTGAGCAAGAGCGACGTTCCGCCCGCGCCGTCCTCGTCGGGGATCATCGAGAGGGGATTCACCCAGTGGACGAAATCCGGCAGCGCCGGTTCGGTCGGCTCGCAGACGACCGTTCCCCCCATTCCGATAGCGCGAATGCTCTGTCCCGCCGGGCAACTTCCGATGACCCGCGCCTGAATCTGCGAGAGGTTGACGTCCGCGGCGCCAATGGATGCGTCCGCGATATCCCCCCCCGTGAGACTCTGATCCTGCACCTGGTCGGAGCCGACGGAGTTGTTGGCGAGTTTCTCCTCTGTGATCGCTCCATCCTCGATTTGCGCGCCGATCACAGGAATGGTGTCGTACACGAAGCGCATGCCCACGATGTTTCCTCGTTCGAGCGCGGGAGACGAGGGGAACCAGAAGAAGACGCTCACATAATCGGATCCGGCCGAGGAGGCATCGAGCTGGCCGCCCAGAAGCGCCGTGATATCGATCTCCGCCATCTCGCCCGCGGTGAGAGTGACGGGCGTGCCCAGATCCTGAAAGAAGCTTCCCTCCGTGGTCTCGCCGTCCCGTCCCACGCTCCCGTAGACGTCGAAGGTCCCATCGAAGTCGCTCCGCGGGATGACGGCGATCGTCGCGGACGTGAAGGCCGCGAAATCATCGGGAACGGCGAACGAGAAGCTCGCGAAACCCGCTGTGGTCGTAGGCCAGGGGAAGCTGTGAATGGCAGGGACAGTCAAGTGTGTCGGTGGCACCCAAAGCTCTTCCGCCGACACCACCCTCCCAGTCGCCAACCCCAAAAGGGCACCCAAGGCAAGTCCTGTCATTTTTTGGCTCATACTCCCTCCCGGGATGAGTTGTTCCGTTGATAAACGACCCGGATGCCGATTTCCCTCAGCTCGCGACCGCAAATTCGTCGTTCGGGGTTTCCTGCGTCAGGAAATGACCGAGCGGAGCATCCTCGCGGTCGAGGGAATGCGAGGGTTGGTGCAGCGGGAGCTGCCAGGTCCCAGACTCTTGAAGCCTGGAGAGCCGCAAGTACACGTTCGTCCCGGAACGGCACTCGCCGCAGGCGCACGCCGGTGGCGTCGAAGATGGCGTTCGCCACCGCCGCGAGCGTCGGTTTGCAGGTCGCCTCCCCGCCCCGTAGTGCGGGAGGTCGGGGCGCTCCGGATTCGGTTCACCGTTCACCAGCACCAAGTCGATCCGTTCGGGGATATCGGCGCGGGTCAGAGTCGGAGAAGACGACTAGTTCACGCTGGTCACCTTCTCTCCTCTCGTCATCGGGGTGGGTGAAGCGGAACGTCGCTCCTCCGTCACCGTTGTTCGAGGCCTCGCCGCTTCCCTGAAGCCCCTCCCCCCGATGGTGAACGACGTGAGAGCGAGTTCACCGCGAGCGGAGTTTCGCTTCGGCGGTTGAACGGGTGCTCCGCCGCCGAGTAGAATCGGCACACGGGGCGAGAATCGATGACCGGCGTTCGGTCGGAACAAGTGCGGCGTCTATTGAATGCGGCGCTGGAAATGGACTCGGTCCGAAGAGCTGACTACCTCGATGTTCTTTCGGAGGTAGACCCGGACCTGCGAAAAGAGGTCGAACTCCTCCTCGCCGCCCGTGCCGACGACACCGCAGCCGGCCGGGACTTCCGGGCCCTCGAAACCTCCACGGTCCTTCGTCCTTCCGACACCCCATCGCCGACTCCGGAGCGCATCGGTCCGTACCGCGTCTTGCGCGAGATCGGCGAAGGGGGGATGGGTATCGTTTACGAAGCCGATCAGGAAAAGCCCGTCCGGCGCAAAGTAGCTCTGAAGCTCATCAAATGGGGCATGGACACGAAGCAGGTGATTGCCCGGTTCGAGTCCGAGAAGCAGGCGCTCGCCTTGATGAGCCATCCCAACATCGCCAGCGTTTACGACGCGGGAGCAACGAGCGAGGGCCGGCCGTTCTTCGCGATGGAGCACGTTCCGGGAATTCCGATCACGGAGTACTGCGACAAGCACCGCCTCACCATCCGCGAACGGCTGCAATTGTTCATCCAGGTCTGCGACGGCGTTCAGCACGCGCACCAGAAGGGAATCATCCACCGCGACCTCAAGCCAGGGAACATTCTCGTCGCTGCGGAAGGGGACAAGCCCATTCCCAAGATCATCGATTTCGGCGTGGCCAAGGCGACCTCTCAGCGGCTCACAGAGCATTCTGTCTTTACCGAGCTCGGTCAGCTCATCGGAACGCCCGAGTACATGAGCCCCGAGCAGGCGGAGATGACGAATCTGGACATCGACACCCGGACGGACGTGTACTCGCTCGGCGTGGTCCTCTATGAGCTTCTCGTGGGAGCCCCACCCTTCGATCGAAGCGAGCTCTGGGCAGCGGGGCTCCTCGAGCTCCAGCGAAAACTGCGCGAGGATCTGCCGCCGAAACCGAGCTCCCGAGCTCGCGCCATGGGGGAGGGCGCCGCCACCGTCGCGGCGAACCGAAGGATCGATCTCGCCGGGTTTCGAAGGCAGCTCAGCGGAGATCTCGATTGGATCGCGATGAAGGCGCTCGACAAGGATCGCGTCCGCCGGTACGAGACCGCGAATGCGCTGGGCCTGGACGTTCGCCGGTTCCTGGACAAGGAACCGATCCGCGCGAGGCCCCCGAGGACGACCTACCGGATAGGAAAGTTCGTTCAGCGGAACCGAAGCGGGGCCATCGCCGCGGCGCTGATCCTGGCGGCGATCGGCTGGGGGTATCTTTCGGCGCGTCGAGGGCGGGACGCAGCCGATCGAGCCAGGGCCCAGGCCGAGAACCTGATCGGCTTCATGCTGGGAGATCTCCGGGCGCAGCTCAGCGAGATCGGCCGGCTGGACGTCATGGACTCGACCGGGGTGAAAGCCCTCGAGTACTTCGCCGCGCTGAAACCCTCGGAGATCGACTCCAACACCCTGAGGAATCACCAGGCCGCGCTTCGCCTCATCGGCGACGTCCGCATCGCGGAGGGCCGTCCGGCGGAGGCCCTCGAGGCTTTCGAGCGCGCCCAGGAGGTGGGACAGGAGATCAGCGATCGCGAGCCCGACGACGCCCGGCAGTGGTACGAGCGGAACCTCACCCAATACGCTCTTGGGAGCGCGTACTGGGAGATGCTGGACTTCGTCTCCGCGGAGAAGCACGTTGCCCGAGCGGCGGAGCTCGTCGAGCGCGCCGTGGAGCTTCAGCCCGATGAGCCCGAATTCCTGCTCGATCTGTCCCGCCGTTACAGCGATCTGGGCGCGGTCAACATACGGCTGAACCGCACGGAAGCCGCGTTGAAGAGCCTCGAACAATCCCTGGTGTTCGCCGGGAGGCTTCTCGCGCTCGAGTCCGATTCCGTTATCTACCTCCAGCAGAAGGGCGAAGCACTCTCCTGGTTGGGCGAGCTGCAAATGAACCTGGGGAACCTGGACGAGGCGCTCCGCTCGCACCGCGAAGAGGTCGAGCTCTGGCGCCGCCTTTCGGAGCTCAGTGACAATCCGGCGCTTCGCAGCCGGCTCGCCGACGCGCTCGGCTATTACGCGCGAAACCTGGCGTGGATGAGCGAGGCGGCTCTAGCGGTCGAGCAATCGGAAAGCGCCCTTGCAATCCACAAGGAGCTCGCCGCCTTCGATCCTCAGAACATGCTTTCGCGCCGGGGTTACTACTACGGTCTCGTCCAGCTCGCCGAGCACGAGTTCGGAGCCGGGAATGTGAAGAGCGCAGCCGTTCACCTGGGCGACGCAATCCCTGGTATCGAGGAGCTCCTGGAGGTCGAGCCGGACAACGTCGAGTGGCGCCTGGACCGTCTGGGCGCTGCGTTACTGGAGGCGCGCATGAAGCTCGAGAACGGCGATACCGAAGCCGCGCTGAAGGCTGCCGAGCTTGCCATGGGGGAGGTCGAGCCGTTGACCCCGGGGAACCAGACCGCCCAACGGCAGTATCTGCGCTCCGCGGTCCTCTACGCGGCCGCGCTCGCCCGACTCGAGCGAAATCAGGAGGCCGCCGGTATCGCCCGCCAGGCTCTCGATCGAGTGCGATCGGAGAAGCTGGAGCACATCGGGGTATATCAACAAGCCCTGGAGGCACTCTTGCTCTGGACTCTCGGAAACAGGGGAGAGGCCTCCTCGATATTCCAGCGATTGGAGTCGTCAGGATTTCGAGAGAGCTTCTGGATGTCGATGCGACGGGCGTTGGGAGCAGATTCGCTCGGGCGCTGAACGGAACCGCCCCTTTGTTTCATCGGGGAGTCTTCGTGATACGAATGAGGGCGATTCAATCCCTGACGAACTCCAGGCTGAACAACCGAACCAACGTCTCAATGGCAGCGGATTGCGGTCCGTTGGTCGATTGCAGGTGAATGGATTTCCCCTCGAAGTCGATGTTCTCGACGTAGGTCCCGGGGCACACGAACACGAGATCGCCGTCGTCAGCACTTGCCATTGCCAATGCAACGGAGGAAAACGTCTCGGCCATCTCGTCACAGCCGAGAGCACTTGCCGCCCCGTCATCGTCCACAACGTGAACGGAAGGGGCGAGGGCTGCCTCCGTGACCCCGGCGATGAGGACAACAGCCGCGGGCGCCAACAGGCCGAAGTCCGCAACCGTCACGGGTCAACATACCATCCTCACTACCAGGCCCTCCAGTCGTAGATCGCCGCCCAGTCCAGGGCAGCCTGAGTTACGATCTCCTATCAGTTGTCTCCCTCCGCTCCGAGATGGGCGTCGAGGAGGTGATAGACGACGGCCCCGCGGCGCTGGGAAGAAGATTAGCCCCAGAACCAGCGTTCGAAGCGAATCACCTCCGTCTGGCGTGCCCGGCTCCGAGCCGTCGCCGGAAACCAGGCCAGTTCCCGGCCCGCGCCGTCCGGCGCTCTAGCCGAACGGCACCGAACGCCCCGCAGTCCGCGATCCTTGGCCAGCTGACCGATCGCTTGACAACGGGAGTGCGGCACGAGGTTGCCCGATCTGTCGAGCGGGTAGGAAGCGGGCAGGCCCACCGCGGCGACGCCTTCTCGCGAGTGCACATCCGCGACGCGCTGGTTGCCGGGCAGCTTTGCTCCGACAAGCGCGGGGCCCGTCTCGTCTCGAAGATCCTCCGGCTCGTACGGCCAGCCAGAGACGAACAGCCGGAGATTGAGGCGAGCGGTCACGACGTCTTCGTTGAGGTAGAGCGTCGGGAAGCTCTCCGGGGGATTCCAGCGGCCGCCCCGCCGCTGCGCATGGCGCGGGTCGAGCGGCTCGGTCCATAGGGGGCTCGCGATGCGCCACCACGTCTGGCGATGGGGTAACCTCTCCGTTCGCACTGGCGAGATCTAGGCCTGCGCGCGGTCGAAGTCGAACATCGAACGGCAGGCCTCCAGCACCTCGCGATGACGGGAAGCTCGTACGAGATCGATGAGGGACTTCCCACCGAGCGCTGCCGCGGAACGGCGGACGACCGCGGGAATCCGGTCGCGCTTGACGTGCCGAACGAGAAGATCCGTGGCGGCCGCCAGCTCCGCGATGGCCTTGATGCGCTCGGCGGGAACACCTCGATCCAGCCACTTGCTGACCGCCTGGCGCGCGACGCCGAAGAGATCGGCCGCTTCCGATTGGTTGAGCCCCCACACCGCCAGGATACGGCGGAGCGTCCATCCGGAACGCCGACGATCGAGCGCTTCGACGAACTCGTCGAGCCACTCGCTCTCCTCTCGCTGGGCTTCGAGAACCTGATCGGCCGCCTCGATTGGGTCCAGCCGAAACAGATCCGCAATCGCTCTCATCGGGCTCCCCCTCGGCGTCCAGGCCTCCACTCTATCCCGGGTGCAACCGAATGTCAACCCAGGGAATTATCCCGTCGCGCGGAAGCCTAAGGGTGGCGGCAGGCCTCTACTCGGCTTGCCGCGCCATTCGTTCTGGAGGAGCTCCGGATGGCGGAGAACGTGCTGATGCCCCTTTCCAATCTCCTCCAGTTGTTCCTGGCCTCAAGTCAGCGCTTCCCGCTCGAGCCCGAATACTTCCCGCGTCTCCTCCTCAGTAAGGACGCCTTCCGAGAGGTCCTTGCACCACGTCCTCGTCCTCGCGGGCATGCTTTCGAGCCTCCCCCGTCGCACTCATTTGCCTGGCATGAACACCTGCCCGGAGCGGTTTCCCGTAATCTGTCCCAGCCCCGCCGGTCCGAGGTTCTGGCCCAACATACGCTCTTGAAGATGACCGGTCGCCCCTTTGAAGCGCCCGGTACCGCCGGTAACCACGAGTTGCACGCTTCTTTCCGCGATTGGTGGGCTGACGGTCAAATCGAGGCAAAACGAATTTTCGGAGCTCGGGTCCAGGACCGCGAAGAGCATGGACCCATCCTGGAAGGTAACCACCGTTTCGAACTCCGCGACGACGAACTTCAGTCGCCCATCATCGCAAGACCCCACAGGTCCCTCGTTTCTGACCAGATTCCGGAATGTTGACGGGCCGGGAGCACCCCTCCCCTTGCCGTCATTCAGAGACTTCGGCGTCACCTCACCCGTCAGGGGGTTGAAGAGTTGAACCGTGACGACGGTCCCGCTCAGCGACTGATTGAAAGTCACCCGTGAGCTGTCATGGCCGCCACCCGTTGCCACACCGGTTGAGAGGACGCAGGTAAGAATGAGTAGGAAACGGCTCGTGTCTCGCATGGCTGTAACTCCTTTCACCGGATTCGAAGTCCGGCGTGTTGTGCCTCTTTTGGCACAAGGTTTCGAACGGGAGGGAGGCTAAGCCGAACTGAGGTTTCTGTGAATGAGCGGAAGGTAAGGGCGAGGTAAGTTGAGGTGAGCAGCCCCCCGCCTGAATTGTGTCGGCGCTTCGCATATAATCCGACCGACCTGTCGGTGCCGTGAATCCGGACGTGGGGAGCACTCGCCTGTCGTTTGGAGACTTCACGCTCGACTGCCGTTCACTGGAGCTTCACCTCCATGGCTCCCGGATCAAGCTCCAGCCCCAGCCGGCAAAGCTCCTGGTCCTCCTCGCCACCCGCGCGGGCCAGGTCGTCACCCGTTCGGAGATCGAAGCGGCTCTGTGGACCAAGGACACCTTCGTAGATTTCGAGCACGGCATCAACTTCGCCATAAGCCAGATCCGCGATGCCTTGGAAGATGATGCCGATATGCCTCGCTACCTCGAGACCGTGCCGCGCGTTGGGTATCGGTTCATCGCCCCGGTCGAGAAGAAGAAACCGAACGGGCAAGAGCCCGAGCGCTCCCCCTATCCCGGCCTCGCGAGCTTCTCTTCGGAGGACTCTTCCTTCTTCTTCGGCCGCGAAGAGGAGGTAGAGTCCCTCTGGCGCAAGCTTCGGCATCGCAGTTTGTCGGCCCTGATCGGTCCTTCGGGAGCCGGCAAGACCTCTCTGCTCCATGCGGGCCTCGTTCCCGCACGCCCCACGGGCTGGGAAGTCCTGGTTTTCCGCCCGAGGGGTAATGCGCTTTCGGCATTGAGAGCCACACTAGCCGGGTCGGTTTCAGAGCCCATCGGATCCTCTCACCCCATGGATCGCCTCGGCGGCTGGCCCGGAGATCCGATTGTGGCCTATGCCGGATCTGAGGGAAAAGCCGCTGCATTTGACACCCATCGGGCACCTTCTCGCGCAACTTCACGGCTTGACGAACGTCGAAGCCGTCGACGCCCCAGCCTCCTCCCGCTACCGACTCGAGCTCGGCCCTTTCTCAGGCTGGAAGAGTCGTTCCTCAGAAGCACCCTCAAGATAAGCCTCAACTCGATTCCCTATCATCGCGTCGATCGCGAGACCCGAAGGCGCTCGTCGGATTCGTTACCCTGCGACTGCTCCTCCAGGCGAGGCTGCGTCACCTCGAGGAGAGCAAAAGCGCGAGCGCGTCTTCACCGCGAGTTCTTCATTCCCGTTCCCGCCGATCCTGACTAACGGAGCGTCCGCTTCAGAAGGACCGTCACTTCCCCATCCTCGAGGACCACTCGGAGGAGGGGTGCGAGCTTCTCAGGGCCGCTCGTTTGACGTGGCGTATGTCCGGGAGCTGACGGGCTCCGGATGCCGAGCCATTGTTCGGGAGGAACTCCGGATCGAGGCCGTGACCGCGGTCTCGGGAACGAGATTGGGGGCAAGGGGGCTGGCGACTCGAGCCCTCACGTCACCTTTTCCCGCTCGTGCCCGAACACTTCCATTGCCTCTTCCTCGGTGATGAGGCCTTCCGAGAGGTCGCGCTCCACGTCCTCTCGCGCGCGCTTCCGCGGATCTCCGTAACCCCCTCCTCCTGCGATCTCGATGACGAGGCGGTCGCCTTTCCGCAAGGGGAAGTTGACCTTGGACTCGAGCGCGATCGTTTCTCCCTCTCGCTCCACGAGAAAACGGGTCTTCTCCCCCGGCTCCCCTCCAAAGAGGCCCCAGGGAGCGATCCGGAAGCGATCGGAGTAGCAGTTGAAGCTCACGTCGTCCTCGAGGATCCGGTAGACCCGTCTCGCGCCGAGACCGCCGCGCCTCGTTCCCGCCCCCGAGGAGCCGCGGCGGAGCGAGTACTCCTCGACCGCCATGAACGGATAGTCCCTCTCGAGAGCCTCCACCGGCACGTTGGAGCAGTTTCCGATGTAGCTGTCGACGACGTCGGCGCCGTCCGCCTCGGCCGAGGCCCCCCATCCGCCGCCCACGACTTCCATGTAGACCCGGTAGCCATCTTTT
>DAISKN010000078.1:0-10625 GCA_036820975.1 Acidobacteriota bacterium
AGGCTCTCCGCCGGGGCGACCGGCTCCCACCAGTAGAGAGTCTGCGACCCGGCGTCGACGCGGCATCCGTTCGAAAGGAGCCGAATCTCGGCGACTCGGCCGCTTTCGATTCGCTGCAGCACGAAGAGGCTCCCCGAGGATTCCGCCTCCGAACGCGAGCGATAGCCCCGATCGGTGTCCAGACGCACCACCTCCCCGCTTCCGCAGAAGTGGTGGGAGCCCTCGACCATGGGCACGGAGTATCCGGCCCAGCCCGATCTCGGCAGCCTCTCGATCGCGGCGGCGAGGTTCGAGGCCGGTCCCAGTGTCTCGAGGCGACCGGCGACGAGCTCGGGTTTCTCGGTGGAGGCGATGGCGACGAAGAACAGCAGCTCTATCATTTCTTCAAAATCTCCATGAGGAAGTCCTTGGCTTCTTTCGAGCCGATGAGCGAGATCTTCTCGACCGCCCGCCGCTTCAGCTCGGGGTCGGATTCCGCGCGCGCGATCTCGATGAGCTCCTTGACGGCATCGTTGATGAAGAGCCCCTCGAGGACTTGCTCTTTCATCTCCCGGTCGGTCTCGCTGCGATAGAGCCCGAGGAGCGCGGGAACCGCTTCGTCTCCGGAAACACCGAGGTTGTGGATGGCTGCCCGTCGGATCTCGTCCGGTTGGGCCTTGTCCGTAGCCACCTGCGCGATCCTTTCGTGATCGCCGGCGACGAAGAGCCCATGGAGGATCTGTTTCTTCGTTTCGAGAGAGCTCTCCTCCTGGAAGAGCTGCCATAGAGCCTCCTCGGCCCCTTCGGCTCCGAGGAGCTGTATCGCGGAGCGGCGAAGCTCCTCGGACTGGCTTCGATCGCGGGCGACGGCGAGAAGGTGCTCTTCGTCCCCCGCGATCATGAACGCCTGGAGCATCTTTTCCTTCGCGTCCTCGGAGGTCTCGCGCTGATAGAGCTCCCAGAGCTCCGCCGACGCGTCCATCGTGCCGAGAAGCTGGATCGCCCGGCCCCGAAGCTCGGGATCCGGCTCGTTCTTGGCCAGATCCAGAAGGCGCTCCTCGTCGCCGGCGATCATGAAGCTCTCGAGAACCGTGGCCCGCGCCTCCGCGGAAGACAGTCCGCGGTAAAGCTCCGCGAGAAGCGCGAGCCCCTTGTCGCTGCCGTGGACCCCGAGGTAGCGGATCGCCTGGCGCTGCAGCTCCGGATCGCGCTCTCCCCTCGCGACGTTCGCGAGGATCGCGTGGGCCTTCTCCGACTCGCTCTGAGCCAGGACGAAGAGTGCCCTCTCCTTCAGGCGGGCGGATTTCTCGCTGGCGAGGAGCTCCTCGAGGATGGGAATCGCCGCCTCCTCGTCCCCCTGCATGAGCCCGTTGAGCGCCATGAGCTTCAGATCCTCGTCGTCGGACGAGGTGGCCCGGGCCGATCCCCCGCGAATCTGCGCCGCGATCGCCTGGGCGTCGTCGCGCCAGACGCTCTTCGGGAACCGGCTCTCGAGCGCCGCCACGAGCTCCAGCGCCCGCTTGGCGTCGGGAATCTTCGAATAGGCATGGGCCTGCCAGTAGAGCCCGGCGTCCGCGAGAGCCTCGTCCTTGGCGACGAGCTCGAAAGCCTCGATCGCCTCCTGCCAGCTCCCGCGGTCGAGCGCCTGCCGGCCGCGCTCGTAAGCCTGATTGGCCTCGGGGGACTGCAGGGCCGCGAGCGCGACCGCGAGCCCCAGAGGCGCGAGCGTCGAAATGTAGGACATGGGTGTTCGTCTCCTGTTCAGAACTTCTTTACTGTCGATCCGAGGACCCGGAGCTTGAAGAGCATGTCTTGCTCCTCGATCCGGCTCCTCAGGCCTTCTCGAGCCTCGAGCGACTCCGGGCCCTGACTGACGTCGAGGAGGATCCGCTCCAGCTCTTCGAGAAGGTCGGCGGTCGCGACCTCTCCGACCTGGAACGCGGTCTGCCGATAGAGCCGGCTCGCCTGGAGAAGCTCCGCGGCGCGCTCGCGCTCGAGAGGAGCGAGAGGCGGCGCCGAGCGGTCGCCGCGATTCACTACTTCCAGCAGCAGGACCTGGGACTGCTCCAGATGATCCGAAAGCGCGACGAGGAGGATGCGTTCCCGTATGTGGCCGGCTCTGGCGGGATCGATCTCGTCCGGCGGGGCGGTAAACCTGCCGGCGAGAAACGTCGCCACGAGGAGAACGGCGGCGGCCGCGAGCCAGTAGTAGGAGCGCGGGCTCGCCTTCTTCAGAGGCAGCGGAAGCTCCTTCGACACCCTCTCCCAGACTCGGGCGCCGTAGTCCGAGGGTCTCTCCGGAGGAGTCATCTCGTCGACCTCGGAGAGGACCTGACGAAGGACCGAAAGCTCCTCCCGGCAGCGGGCGCAGCTTTCGAGGTGCTTTCGCAGGAAGTCGGACTCGTCCGCCTCGCCGTAGAGGTGAAGCACCAGATCCTCTTCGCTCGGATGATTCATGAGGCGGAGCCCTCCACCGGCGCCAGCGATTTCCTGAGCTTCCTCACCGCGCGGAACAGCGCCTGTTTCGTCGCGCTCACGCTGGTGTCGAGGCTCGCGCTCACCTCGGCGAGCGACATCTCCTCGAAGTGCCGCAGCACGAAGGCGCCGCGCTCGAGCTCGCTCAGACACGAAAGCGCCGATTCGACCCGCTCCCGCACCTGACGCCGATACACCATCTTCTCCTGGGAGGGAGCGATACCCACCGACGGAGCGTCGTCCTCGAGCGGCTCCGTCCTTCCGTCGCTGCGCTTCCGCCGCCGGAGCACGTCGATCGAGGTGTTCGCCGTCACCCGGTAGAGCCAGGTCCCGAAGTTCGCCCGGGCCTCGAAGCCCTCGAGCTTGCGATACGCACGAAGAAAGGTCTCCTGCACGGCGTCCTCCGCGTCCTCCTCGTTGCCGGTGATACGGAAGGCGAGTCGGAAGACGTCCCGGCTGTAGCCCTCGACGATGGTGCGAAAGGCGGCCTGGTCCCCGGACCGGGCCCTCGCCAGGACGTCTTCGGTAACGACGGCCTTCATTCGCTTCTTTAGACGCCCTTGCCCGGCTTCAGGTTAGCCGGGAGACGAAGAACCCGAAGTCGCAAAGGAGCAAGGGCGCGAAGAGGAAGATTGCAGGGGGATGGGGGAAGTGGATAAGGAGATGAATCCAAGACTCTGGGACTGGACTTATCTCCCCAATCTCCCTAATCCCCCTTGGATTGGATTGTTTCTTCCTTTGCGCCTTTGCGTTCTTCCTAGTTGTTCTTCGCGTCAAGCTCTTCGATGAGGGCTTCCGAGGGGCCCCGCTCTTTTCGCAGGCGGGCGGAGGTTTCTTCGACGGCGCGCATCACTCGAAGGAGGTTTCGTCCCAGGATCTTCTGCACGTCCTCTTCCGTGTAGCCGCGCCTGAGGAGCTCGCGGGTCAGGTCCGGGAACTTCGAGACGTCTTCCAGCCCCTCGGGAACGGCGCTGATCCCGTCGAAGTCCGACCCGAGACCCAGGTGATCGATGCCCGCGACCTTCCGGATGTGATCGATGTGGTCCGCCACCTGCGAAAGCGTCGCGCGCGGCGCCGGATTCGCTCGATCCCACGCGCGCAGCGCCTCGGCCGCGCTTTCGTCCGTCGCCCCTGGAAGGCCTCGAAGGCGCCGGCGCTCCTCATCGCGTTTCTCGTCGTGCGCCTTCACCGCGGCGGAGACGAACGAAGGAACGAACGTCACCATCACCACTCCTCCGTTCGCCGGGAGCCGCTTCAGAACGTCGTCGGGAACGTTTCTCCGGTGATCGCACAGGGCGCGGGCCGAGGAATGGCTGAATATGACCGGGGCCTCCGCCGTATCCAGGGCGTCGTGCATCGTCGCCGGAGAGACGTGGGAGAGATCGACGAGCATGCCGAGCCAGTTCATCTCCCGCACCACCTCGCGGCCGAACTCCGAGAGCCCGTCGAGAAGAGGGTCGTCCGTCGCCGAGTCCGCCCAGGGAGTGTTCCGGCTGTGGGTCAGGGTCATGTAGCGCGCCCCGAGCCGGTAGAACATCCGCAGCGTCGCGAGAGAATCGTCGATCGAGTGCCCGCCCTCCATCCCGATCATCGACGCGATCTTCCCCGAGGCGAAGACCCTCTCGACGTCGTCGGCGGTGAGCGCGATCTCGAAGGTCTCGGGATGGAGCCGCACCAATTCGTAGACGACGTCGATCTGCTCCAGCGTCGCCGGGACGGCATCGGCTCCCTCGAAGTCCGCGGGGACGTAGACCGACCAGAACTGCGCGCCCACTCCCCCCTGGCGCAGGCGCGCGATGTCGGTCATGAGCTGGGGCTGGGGCTTCGAGACGTCGAGCTTCGAGAACTTCCGCTTCACCGTCTCGCGATACTGCCAGGGAAGGTCATTGTGGCCGTCGGTGAGGGGCACGCTCTTGTGGAGCTTCGAAGCCGCATCTTCCTGGGCTTCGGCCCCGCATCCTACGGCGGCGATCGATAACGCGACAATCCAGTGCTTCACGGTCTCCTCCAGACTTTCCAGCGCATCAGTGCCGCGGGGCCGCAGCCTGCTATGGTCTCGCCCGGTACTTCTCGTACAGGTCCCGATGCTTGTTCTCCAGGCTCACGAGCTTGCCGTCGATGAAGAGGTACCGGATTTCGGTCTTGATCTCGAGCGGATCCCCGTCGGTGACGACGAGGTTCGCCGTCTTTCCCTCTTCGATGCTTCCGAGCGAGTCCGCGACTCCGAAAAGCTCGGCGGGATAAAGGGTGATGCTCTTCAGCCCCTCCTCCCAGGGAAGGCCGTAGGCCACGGCGTTTCCCACCTCGTGGGGGAGAAGGCGCGAGTTCGCGGAGCTGAAGCTCGCGAAGATCACCCGCACTCCCGCCGCCTGGAGCTCGGACGCGGTGGTAAGGGGCTTGTCGTACGGAGTGTCTTCGGTCGCGGGAAGGGCGAGGGTCGGCCCGAGGATCACGGGAATTCCCTTCTCGCGGAGGAGGTCCTTCACCTTCCAGCTGTCGCGACCGCTCAGAAGCGCCATGCGGAGATCCCGCGCCGAGGCGAACTCGACTGCCGCGCGGATGTCCCGCTCGTCGTCGGCGACCACCAGGAGCGGAAGCTCCTTTCTCACCACGCGTGCGAGAGCTTCGAGCTTGAGATCCGGCTCCGCGCCGGCAGCCGCGGCCCGGTCGTAGCGCCTTGCGTCCTCGATCCAGTCGCCGAGCATCTGCACGCGCTCGTCGTACTTCTTCTTGACCTCTTCGAACTTCAGGGTCTTCGGCTCGAAGGTGCTGAAATCGAAGGTCCGGGTCTCGAGCGACGGCCAGCGCAGCACCATGCCGACCGACGGAGAAATCGCCATCTCCTCGACCGTCCAGCCGTCGAGGTTGACGAGGGAGGCCTGGCCCTGGATTCCGAAGCCGCCCGCCCCGCCGAAATCGCTGAAGCTCCCGGGGGCGGCGACGGCGTGTGTGATGCCGTTCGCTCTCGCGACGGGGATGTGCTCGCTCGCGGGGTGAACCGCGGTCGCCGCCCGGATCTGAGGATTGAAGTCGCCGAGCTCGACGGTATCGTTGGTCACCGGGACCGCACCCACTTCCGTGAGTCCGAGCTGGCTTATCGCGTCCATGATCCCCGGATAGACCTCGAGCCCCTCGGCCTCGATGACCTCCGCCCCCTCGGGAACGGCGACGTCGGGACCGACCTCGGAGATCCGCCCGTCGCGGATCACGACGACGCCCTTCTCGATGGGCTCGCCCGCGAGAGTCACGATGCGCGCCCCACGGATGGCGTAGACCTCGTCCGAGACGAGCGCGAGCAGCAGAAGAGCCATTCCCGTCATCGGCTCCCTCCCTTCGCCCTCTCGAGGAGCTCTTTTCGCCGCGCCTCGGTCTCGGCCCGCCGCACGAGGTCGAGGCCGCGATCGAAGTAGACCTCGCCGTCGACGAGGGTCTTCTGCGCCACCGCATAGACGCTCAGAGGGTGCTTGTCGAAGATCGCGATATCCGCGTCCTTCCCCACTTCGATCGAGCCCACGCGGTCGTCGATGCGAAGCTGCGTCGCGGGGTTGATGGTGATGAGAGCGAGGGCCTGGTCCTCCGTGAGGCCGCCCCACTTCATGGTCTTCGCCGCTTCCTGGTTGAGGTGGCGCGCTTCCTCGGCGCTGTCGGAGTTGATCGACACCAGGACTCCCTTCTCCACCATGAGCGCGGCGTTGTAGGGGATGGCGTCGTAGGCCTCTATCTTGTACGCCCACCAGTCGGAGAAAGTCGAGGCTCCGGCGCCGTGCTCGCGGATCTCCTTCGCGACCTTGTATCCCTCGAGCACGTGCTGGAGGGTGGCGATGCGGAAGCCCATCTCCTCGGCGACGCGGAGGAGCTGCAGTATCTCGTCGGCCCGATAGCAGTGGGCGTGGACCAGGCGCTTGCCTTCCAGGATCTCGACCAGCGGCTCGAGCTCGAGGTCGCGCCTCGGAGCGGAGAGTCCTTTCGCGCCCCCGCGCTTCTTCTCTTCGTACTCCTTCCACTCCTTCTGGTAGGCACGGGCCTCGGTGAAGGCCTGGCGGATTACGTCGATGACCCCCATCCGGGTCTCGGGGTAGCGGGCGGCCGGGCCCTGCCCTCGCGAGCGCTTCGGGTTCTCTCCCATCGCGAACTTGATTCCGGGAAGAGCGCCCTCGAAGAGGAGCCCTTTCGCGTCCTTGCCCCAGCGGTGCTTGATGACCGCGTTCTTCCCGCCGATGGGGTTCGCGCTTCCATGAAGAACGTTCGAGGTGGTCACTCCCCCCGCGAGCTCGCGGTAGATGTCGACGTCCGTCGGGTCGAGGACGTCCTCGATCCCCGTCATCGACGAAACGGCGACGCTTCCCTCGTTGATCGACTCGGCGGCGATGTGGGAATGAGCGTCGATGATTCCCGGCATCACGAACTGTCCCGAGGCGTCGATGAGCTCGGCGTCCGCGGGTACGGAGACGTTCGTTCCCACGGCGGCGATCTTGCCGTCGCGAATCAAGACGACTCCGTTCTCGATCGTCTCGCCGGCTCCCGTCAGTATCGTTCCCCCGCGGATCGCGACCGTCTCGGCGCTCGCGGCCCGGTGGAGAGAGACGAGTAGCAACAGGATCCACGTCACCCGGATCATTCGTCACCTCCCCGCACTTCGTACTTCTTTCCGTCCACGAACACCGTCTCGATCTTCGTGCCCTCTTCGAAGAGGTCTCCGCTGGCGACGAAGAAGTTCGCGATCTTCCCCGGCTCGAGGCTTCCGAGCCGATCCTCGAGACCGAAAATCGCGGCGGCATCGATGGTGAGCGCCTTGACCGCTCTCTCCCGCGAAAGCCCGGCAGCGACCGCCTTCCTCAGGTTGAGGGTGGCCTCTTCAGGCTTCTCGACGCCGTCAGTGTAGAGCCCGAAGCGCACTCCCGCTTTCTCGAGCGCTCCAGGTGTCGAGGGAGCCCGCTCCCGGAGCTCGAGAACGCGCAGCGGATCCTCCGCGTCGGGATCCGCGTCCTTGTCCCGGGCGGGCCATTTGAGACTCACGAGGACCGGGACTCCCGCCGCGGAAAGCGTTTCGGCGGCGGCGTAGCCCTCGTGGACTCCGTAGAGCACGGGCTTCACGCCGAGCTCGCTCGCGAGCCCGATGGCGCGCTCGATCTCGTGAGCCTCGTGGGCCGGCAGCAGCACCGGCCAACCGTCGGACTGCGCCCGGGCCAGCGGTTCGAGCGTCCGGTCGTACGTCGGCCGGGGCTTTCCGAGCGGCGCCGCTTCGTACGCCGCCCAGCTCTCGCGATAGTGCGCGGCATCGGCGAAGGCCTGCTTCACGTAGGCCAGGACCCCCATGAGGGATCCGGGGAAGCTCCTTCCGGATCCGGGACGGGTGAAATTGACGCGCAGTCCGACCGGTGTCCGAACGACCATCTCGCGCTCGCGCTCTCCCGCGAGATTGATGAACGTCGCCTGTCCGGAAAAGATCCCCTGGTCGGGAACCGTCGCCGCGGACGTGAACCCCGCGCTCCTCCACTTCACCACGCGCTCGTCCGAAAGCGTAAGCTCGTCCGCCGCCGCTTTGTAAGAGTAGGTTCCCGGACGATCGTCGGGTCCGCGAGCGATCGTCTCGTCTCTCCCGGCCGGCGTTGCCTCCTCCCGCGGCTTGGATCCGAGGCCGAGAGTGCTCAGGGCGTCGATGAATCCCGGATAGACGGTCTTTCCCGCGGCGTCGATGACCCAGGCGCCCTCCGGCACCTGGACTCGTTCCCCCACCGCACCTACAGAGACGATGAGCCCGTCGTCGACCACGAGAACGCCGTTCTCGATGACCTCACCGGTTCCGATGAGGATCCGCGCCCCCGTCACCGCGTATGAGTCCGGACCGTCCGCCAGCGCGGCCACGGTCGCGAGCACAGCCCCAAGTAAGGTTGAAACCATCCCGTCCCTCCTTCACTACAGGAACCCGACACAGTAAGTTCGGCCCATCGGCGGTGTCAAACTTCAGTCTGCTAGAATGGCGACTCCATGGCCAAGTTCTACCTCACCACCGCGATCGACTACGTCAACAGCAGGCCCCACCTGGGGACCGCCTACGAGAAGGTCATGGCGGACATCATCGCCCGCTTCAAGAGACTCGCGGGCTACGACACCCACTTCGTCATGGGAAACGACGAGCATTCCCTGAACGTTTTCAAGAAAGCGGAAGAGCTAGGGGTGTCGCCCCTCGCCTATTGCGATCGCATGGAGCAGGAGTTCCGGTCGGTGTGGGAGCGGCTCGACGTCTCCTTCGACGACTTCATCCGCACGACCGAAGAACGTCACCGGCGGTCGGTCCAGGCGCTGATACAGAGGATCCACGACGCGGGCGACGTCTACGAGGGAACCTACCAGGGCTGGTACTGCGACTCGTGCGAGGGATTCAAGCAGGAGAAAGACCTCGAGGACGGAAACTGTCCCCTGCACCGGACGAAACCCCGATGGCTCGAGGAGAAGAACTATTTCTTCCGCCTCTCCCGGTTCGAAGAGCCCCTGAAGGAGCTCTATCGCGGGCAGCCGGGCTTTCTCGAGCCGGAGATCCGTCGGAACGAGATCCTGAGTCTTCTCGACTCCGGCCTCGAGGACATCTCGATCAGCCGCGAGAGCCAGAAATGGGGCATCCCCGTTCCTTTCGATCCGGGAAGCGTCGTGTACGTCTGGGTCGACGCGCTCATCAACTACGCCTCCGCCGTCGGATTCGCGCGGGACGAGACGCTCTTCGAGAAGTGGTGGCCCTGCGATCTGCACGTCATCGGCAAGGACATCACCCGGTTTCACTGCGTGATCTGGCCGGCGATGCTGATGAGCGCCGGAGTTCCGCTGCCGCGGCGGGTGTTCGGACACGGGTTCGTCTACTTCCGCGGAGAGCGCATGAGCAAGACCCTGGGGACCGTGGTGGACCCTCTGGACGCCGCGGAAAAGTTCGGACCCGACCCGCTGAGGCTCTACCTCGCCCGGGAGATCGCCTTCGGCCAGGACGGCGACTTCTCCTGGGAGAGGTTCGAGGCGCGCTACAACGCCGACCTCGCCAACAACCTGGGAAACCTGGTGAGCCGCATCGCGAGCATGGCCGACAAGTATCGCGGCGGAGTTCTGCGCCTGCAGAGCTCCCCCACGGACGCGCTCCAACGCAAAGCAGAAGAGGTCCTCGATCGCTACACGAAGGCCATGGAAGCTCTGGCGCTCCAGGACGGAACGAGCGCGGCGTTCGATCTCGTGAACACCGTGAACGAGTTCATCACCGCCTCGGAGCCGTGGGTCCTGGCGAAGGATGAATCGAAGGCGCCTCAGCTGAGCCAGGTGCTCTACGACGCCGCAGAAGCGACCCGCATCGCCGCAGTCCTCCTGCTCCCGGTGATGCCCGGCTCCGCGGAAGAGATCCTGAAGCGTCTCGGCAGCCCACGCAAAGCGTCGGAGGCGCGCCTGTCGAAAGACGGCGTATGGGGCGCCGCCGGGGACCTCAGCGTGGAGAAAGCGCCGGCGCTATGGCCCCGGCTGGAAGCCAAAGGCTGATCGCCTTCGGCCGATTGCTGGAAAGCTCTGTGTGGTGAGAGCAGAGCTGGGGGGATGCGGTTTCTCCACAAACCCCTGGTTGGGGTCGGGGGTAGAGCAAAACCCGCACACCTTGGTTTTGGGTTGGGGACTCCACCCTCACCACGCGCATGGTTTATGTGAAACCGCAAGCAAAAGCGGTGATATAGCGCACATTCCAGCTTTTGCAGCGCGCAAACCTCTGTTTTCAAAGGCTATAAAATTTCGCGTTCCGCGGCCTCACTGGACCTCGAACAGCTTGAGGAAATCCTCGACGGAGGCCGGGGGAATGCGGGCGGTCCCGAGGTTCTCCCGAACGTGGCTCTCGGTTTTCATCCCGACGAGGGCGATCGCCACCCCCGGAGTGGACCGCACGAACTGAAGCGCCCGCTGGACGTCGCTGGACGAGCCCCGGAAGAGAGTTCCCAGCCAGTCGGGAAGCCCGGACTTCAGGCGTCCCTGGGCGATGCTCGCCGAGGACACCACGTGGACCCCGAGCGCGTCGGCGGCGACGCAGAGTGAGACCATCTTGTCCTCGAGAGGCTGGTTGGGCTCTGAGAAGATTTCCGTCATCGCGAGGTTGTAGGGCGCTTGCACGAAGCGAAATCGATGCCCGTCGCCTCCGGCCTCGCGGGCGTGGT
>DAISKN010000078.1:10635-15255 GCA_036820975.1 Acidobacteriota bacterium
TGGGTGCGCGCGAGCCTGGCCGCGTCGAGATCCGCTCCGGCCTCGCGGGCGGCGGAGACCACTTCCTGGAGCGACAGCCAGTCCTTTCCGTGAGCGCGGCTCCGGTAACCGCTCCAGGTGGCGGTGCCGTAGAAGCGAAGCTTTCCGCTCTCGGCCAGCGCCTCGAGGCACTCGAACGCTTCCCGCAGCCTCGCGAGAAAGGCCTTCCGGCCGAGCGCTGGGAGCTGAGCCTCGGGGTTGTGGAGGTAGTAGACGTCGATGGTCTCGCACCCGAGATTCTCGAGACTGGTCGAGACCTGATCCCGAAGGAAGCTCGGAGCGAGGGCGTGGGCGCCGCCCACCAGGTCCTCGGCCCTGAGGACTCCCGTGGCGATGAACCGCTGCTGGAAGTAGTCCCGAGGGCTCGCCGGCGGAGCTCCGTCGAACGGGAGGTACCCCCCCTTCGTGCAGAGGATCAGCTGCTCCCGCGCGATGCCCCTGGTCTCGAGCTCCGCGAGCGCGAGCCCGATCGTCCTCTCGCTCCTCTGGCAGCGATAGTTGACGGAAGTGTCGATGACGTTCGCGCCCGCGAGCGACGCCTCGACCAGCGCGCCGAGGTAGAGATCGTCCGTCGCCTCGTCGCTGTCCCCGAGGTACGTGCCGATTCCGATGCTCGATACCTGAAGGCCTTCGATCTCGCGAAAATGTCCGGCGGCGACACCCTTCTTCAGCGCCTCGCTCCGGAAGGCTTCGGTCCCCTTCGTCGTCGCTCCCGTCAATCGCGGGCTCCCCCGGTTGAGATTGCCGAGATCGCCGAGATCGCCGAGCTCGTCGAGGTCGGCGAGCTCGTCCACCACCAGAGCGGCCGAAGCTTCTTCTCCGAAGGCCAGATTCGATCGAGCGTGCTTCCCTCGAAGACTTCCCCGTTCTTCACCACATAGCGGACGGTTCTGGTGTCGTGGATATCCACGAGCGGATTCCCGTCCAGGACGACGAGGTCGGCGAGCTTTCCCGGCTCGAGGCTTCCGAGATCCTGCGCGAGCCCGATGATCTCGGCGCCGTGGAGGGTCGCCGCGCGCAGGGTCTCCATGGGAGTGAGCCCACCGGAGGCGAGAGACCACATCTCCCAATGATAGCCGAGCCCCTGGAGCTGGCCGTGGCTTCCCACGCCGACGCGCCCGCCGGCGCGGACGATCTTCGCCGCCTGGGCCGCGGTCTTCTGGAAGACGTGCTCCTCTTCGCGGAACCAGGGACGCCTCTGGGTGTTGGAGTCGATGAGGTTGTGCGGCAGGAATCGGTTCAGCTTCTCGTCGTCGTGCACCTCGGTCGATGTGTAGTAGTAGTTCTCGGCGAAGGGACCTCCGTAGGCCACGAGGAGCGTCGGCGTGTAGCTGGTGCCCGAGCGCGCCACGAGCTCCACCACGTCCTTGTAGAGAGGAACGATGGGAAAGCTGTGCTCGTTGCCGCTGAAGCCGTCGAGGACATGGGTGAGGTCGAGCTTGAGGTCGAGCGCTCCCTCGGTCGTCGGCATCATCTCGAGCTCTCTTGCCGCCTGGACCACGAGCTGCCGCTGCCTCCGGTTCCCCACGATGTACGACTTCAGGTTCCGCGTCCGGTAGTGCTCCTTGTAGCGGCTGAGGACGCTCTTCGCCTGGTCGAGGGAATCGAACCGGTTGTCGGAGAAGATCCCCGGGCCGGTGGAATAGGCTCGCGGTCCGAGGACCTCGCCCGCATCCACCATGTCCTGGTAGGCGAACATGTCGTTGGTGCTCGTCTGGACGTCGAGGCCCGCCGTCACTCCATAGGCGAGGTTCGCGAGGAAGCTCCAGTTGTCGACGTCGAGGATTCCCCTCCGGATCTCGAACCAGTGGGCGTGGGTATCGACGAATCCGGGAACGATGGTCTTGCCTCTCACGTCGATGACGCGCGCGCCCTCGGGAACCCGTCCTCGAGCGCCGACCGATGCGATGCGGCTCCCGCTGATGACGACGTCGGCCCCGTTCAAGACCTCGTCTCCGCGCATGGTCACGACACGGGCGCCGCGAAGGACCAAGACGCCTTCCGGCTCCGCGCGAGGAGCTTCTACTCGGACCTCGACCCGTTCGACGTCGGCCTCGGCTTCGGCGGGCGAGAACGGCGGAGTCGCCGAGTCGCCGACGCTCTCCTTCGGAGCGAAATTCACGTTCGCGAGCCGGCGCCGAAAGAGCGTCGAGCCGATCGCCCAGTGGATTCCGTTGCCGCCGTCGTCCCAGCCGAAGTAGTCGGCGCCGACGTCGGTGAGCTTTTTCGCCGGCACCGCCGGCTTGCCGATGTCGACGGTGGGCGCTTGACCGATCGGCGGGACCGCGATGAGGTAGAGCTGGTTAGAGACGTGCGCGAGCGCCCAGCGCCCGTCGGGGCTCATGCGGGCGTCGCTCGCGCCGACCGGCTCCTCGTTCATGTAGATTCCGGGCCCCACGACCTTCAGGTGCTGGCGACGGTCCGTCCCGTCGAAGCGGATAGACACGAGCCCGTGCTCGGCTCCGTCGCCGAAGCCCGGGGGCGTCAAGTAGAGATAGACGCGTTCGGGGTCGCTTCCGAAATGAGGCTTTCCGAGGCCCCGCGCAGGCAGGATCAGGCTCGCATCGCCGCCGCCCGCGGGGATCCAGACCAGGTCCATCCCGGGAGCGGCGCCGAAGTCGACCGGCTTCGAGAACCGATCGTAGGCGCTGGCGCGGAGGGCGACGACCCGTGTGCCATCGGGGGACCAGACAGGATCGCTGTAGAAGGCGGCGACCCTCGTCAGCCGCTCGGGAGCCCCGCCCGAGGCGCGCACTTTTTCGATGTGTCCTTCTCCGCCCGACCAGGTCGCGTAGGCCAGCCAGTTTCCGTCGGGGGACCAGGACGGCTGGAACGCGCGAGTGCCCTCGGGCAGGACCGGTGCGGGGGTTCCCGAGGGTAGCTCCACGACATAGAGCCGGGTGAGAGAGGAGAACGCGAGGCGCCGGCCGTCCGGAGATACCGTCGGGTCCTGGATGAGCCGCGCGCGCACCGGGCCGTCCTCTACCCGCCGCGGGAACCGAAGAGCGGGCCCGAGATCCTGCGCAACCTTCGCTTTGAACTCGATGGGAGTCGCCTCACCGGACCCGACATCCACTTTGACGATCTTTCCCCCTTCGGTGGTCACGACGTGCCTGCCGTCCGGAGTGAAGGCGTAGCCCGGCAGGAGGTCGCGAGTGAAGGCCGACTCCTGATCGTCCCTCTGGATCGGATACCGCAGCCAGCGGTCGGCTCCGGTCGTGAGATCCCGGATCCGCAGACCGGTCTCGGAGTCGAAGCGGGTTCCGTAGACGAGCTTCGTTCCGTCGGGAGATAGAAGCGGCCGGATGGCGCTTCCCTGCTCCTGAGTCAGGATGTCCTCGTCGCCGGACCTCAGGTCCATGCGCGCGATCTGCCACAGCGGAAACGTCGCGTTGTACTGGAAGCCGCCGTTCTTGCGCGCGTAGTAGAGATAGCGGCCGTCGGGAGAGGCGACGACGCCGATCGCGTTCGAGCGCTGGCTTCTCGGAGTCTTGGGATCGGGCTTCGCCTTGGTGAGCTGGACCCCGGCTCCGCCATCCACGTGGTACATCCAGAGCTCGTACGTCGACTGGCCCCAGTTGGTCCGCGAGGCGATCACGTAGCGTCCGTCGGCGGACCAGGCGGGAGAGGCGAACTCGGCATCCTTGTCGTCGGAGAGCTTCTTCGCTCCGGAGCCGTCGGGCTTCGCGATCCAGACGTTCTCGGCGCCGCTCCGGTCGCTGAGGAAAGCGACCCACTGGCCGTCGGGCGAAAACCGCGGCTGGCTTTCGAACGGAGGACCGGTCAGAACCGCGCGGGCTTCACCGCCTTCGATGGGGAGGGTGTAGAGGTCGCCCGCGATCTCGAGAACGAGACTTCGTCCATCGGGCGAGACGTCGAGGGAAAGCCAGGTCGCTTCGTCCGTCTCGAACTCGATGCGGCGCGTGGGCTCGAGGGGGAGGCCTTCTTTCTCCTTCGATGGCGCCGCCGCCTGAAGAACCATCGCTGCGAGAATCGGCAAGGCTTCGATCATGATTTCTCCTACCGGCCGGAAACCACTCCGACCCCGTGACGATAGACCAGCTCTCCGCCCCGCCCCGCCGTGGCGAGCAGACACGCCTCGGCGACGAGCGCCAGGGGAAGCGCGAGGAGGCGCGCCCGGTTGAGTCGAGGCGTCGGGCTCTCCCGGTCCCGCCACAGAGCTTCGAGGCGAACGAGCGCCACCGCGAAGAACAGCAGCACGGTCGCGAACGCCCAGTCGCCGTGGCTCGCGACCGCCGCGGCGACGGATTCATCGAGAGCCGGCGCCAGGGAGTCGGCGGCGAGCTTCCCGCTCCAGGCGGTCGCGAGGGACGAAAGGGCAGAGGCCCCGAGGCCGAGAAGCGCGGCCCGATCGACCCACGCGCGACGGAAGCCAGCGACGAGCGAAAGGTCCAGAAGGAGCGCCATCGTGAACAGGGCGACGGGAAAGTGCACCAGGAACGGATGGACGTTGGGGAGAGACGAGAACATCGAGAACCGCGCTCGAAGCCTACTTCGTTCGCGGACCCGGCGACAAGTGATTCGCGGTTTCGACACCGCGACGAGGCTTCCCAAGGGCCG
>DAISKN010000079.1:0-14833 GCA_036820975.1 Acidobacteriota bacterium
CGACGGGAAGCCCCACCTCTTCGTCGGCGTAGTCTCTCCGGCGATGGAGTTCGGAGACCTGTCGAACGTCGAGCTCTGGGTTCCGATGGGACGGGAGCTTCTGACGGCGAAGCGCGACGAGCGCCTCGCCTTCACCCAGGCGCGGCTCAAGGCCGGCGTCGCCGCGTCCGAGGCGCAGGAGGAGTGCGAGCTCCTCGCCTCCCGCCTTCAGCAGGCGAATCCCGAGAGCCACGGATGGAGCTTCCGGGTGAGCCCCGTGGCAGAGGAGATCCTCAACCAGGACGATCGTTCCATCGTGGTGGTTCTCTTCATATCCGTCGGCTTCGTGCTCTTCATCGCCTGCGCCAACGTGGCCAACATGCTCATGGCCCGGACCGCCGCCCGTTCGCGGGAGATTGCCGTGCGGCTCGCTCTCGGCGCGCGCCGGAGCGCCATCCTCGGGCACTTCCTCACCGAAGCGTCGCTCCTGTCCTTAGGAGCCACAATCGTCGGCCTCCTCCTCGCGCGCGGTCTTCTCGATCTGCTCGTCGCGGTCACGGCCGGTAAGCTGTGGATCTACCGCGCCGCGTCGATCGACCATCGGGTCCTCCTCTTCACTCTCGCGGTAGCCGCCATCACCCCCCTGTTCTTCGCGTTACTGCCCTCGCTTTCGGCCTCTCGACCCGACCTCACCGGGAGCCTCAAAGAGGGCTCCCGTGCCGGGACCGGCCGCCGCGCTCTCCGGTCCCGCGGGCTTCTGGTGGGGGCTCAGATCGCGATGGCGCTTTCCATCATGGTCGTGACCGGGCTTCTCGCCCGGCACATCGCCGAGATCAAGAACGCGCGCCTCGGCTTCGAGCCCGAGGGAGTCCTGTCGATCGCACCAGAGCTTCCGGCGACGAAGTCCGGTTCGGGAGGCGAGGCGCAGGCGTTCTACCGCAAGCTGCTCGACGGCGGCCGCGCCATTCCCGGGGTCGTCGAAGCGGCCCTCGTGAGTCCGGTCCCGCTCGCGTCCACCGGACAACGACTGAACTTCCGCGTCGAGGGCAGGTCCGTGGCTCCGGCCGAGGGCGAGGAGAGTCCGAGCGCGTACTTCTTCACCTCCAGTCCCGACTATCTCTCGGTGATGAGAATCCCCCTCCTCCGCGGCAGGGACTTCTCCCCCACCGACGACGACTCCTCGCCAGGAGTGGCGCTCATCAACGAGACCGGCGCCGCGCGATACTTTCCCGCGGGAGATCCCGTCGGATCCCGGATCCAGTTGGCGCGCGGGACGGACGAGCCCTGGATCGAGATCGTAGGCGTGGTCGGCGACGTGGTTCATCTGGACGACAACGTTCCGAACGTCCCGCAGATCTATCTCACTTTCGCTCAGAGCCCGGGGACGACCTTGTCCATGGTCGTCCGCGCCGGGGGCGACCCCGTGGCGCTCGCCGAACCGCTCCGGGCGCTCGCGCTCTCTCTCGCGCCCGACGCCTCGGTTCAGACGCGCACCCTCTCCGAGCTTCGGCGTGAGGTCTTCTCGAGCGCGGACGCGATCATCGCCCTCTTCGCAATCTTCGCGGCATTCGCTCTCGTCATGGCTTCGATGGGCATCTACGGGGTGACGTCCTATGCCGTGAGCCAGCGGGAGCGCGAGCTCGGGATTCGGATGGCTCTCGGAGCGGACCGCGGCGACGTGACGAGGATGGTGGCCGCCCAGGGGGCCAAGCTGGTGGCGCTCGGAGCTCTCGCGGGTCTCGCGGGCGCGGTCATCCTGGGCCGCATGCTCTCGGGCGTCCTCGTCGAGGTGAGCCTTTTCGATCCCGCGACCCTGGTTTCCGTGACGGGGATCCTGGTCGTCGTGTCGTTCCTCTCGAACTGGATTCCCGCCCGTCGGGCCACAAGGGTAGATCCCGTCGCGACCTTGAGAGCGGAGTAGAGCCGACTTTTCCGGTGCGCGCCGAGCCGGAGATCGGCTAGAATCCGCCGTCTACCCGGGAAACCTGTGAGCGACTTTCAGGACGTCATCTGCCCTTCGTGCCGGGAGCAGCACCTCGTCGACCTCGACGAGCTTCCGGCCGAGGGAGGGTACCGTGTGTGCCCCCATTGCGGGACGTCGATCAAGGTGACCCGCGACGCGAGCCTCGGAGTGGCGATGGTGACCGCGGCGGCCCTTCCCGAGGCCCCTGACGATTCCGGCGAGGAGTCCCTCGCGATCTTCATCAAGATGCCGACGGGGAACGTCGAGCGTCTGAGCTCGGAGGCGCTCGAGCAGGGAATCCAGATGAGGAAGGTCCTTCCCTGGGACCTGGTGTCGAACGACGGCCGCGACTTCGAGGCCGCGTCGGAGCGCCCCGACCTCCGGCGGCTCTTTCTCCCCGGCGATTTCGTTCCCCACGCGCAGACGCGCTGCGCGAACCATCCGGACCTCATGCCCGCGGCGTCCTGCCGCCGGTGCGGCCGCGGCTACTGCAGCCAGTGCGCCGGAGCGCTCCTCCGCATCCAGCCCCGCCTCTGTCCCGCGTGCAACGGCCCGTGCGCCGAGCCCGATGCCCGGCTCAGAGAGACTCCCCCGTGGAAGAGGCCGAAGGAGGTCGTTCGTTTTCCGATAGACGGGAGCGCCTGGATCGTCACCCTCGTGCTCGGAGCTCTGGTCTGGATCACCGGGTTCTCGCTCTACCTGTTTCCGCTGAACCTCATCGCGCTCCCCGTCCTTCTCGACGCCGTCCTTCGCTCGTCGATGGGCGCCAAGACCTGGACCATCCTTTCGCGTTTTTCCGACACCGACTGGGGCGCGCTCCTTCGCGAAACGATACCGATAGCGCTCGTCTCCGCCGTCCTCGCGATTCCGTTCCTCTTGATCCCGCTCGCGCTCGGTCCGGGCCTGGGCGTCCTCGTCCAGTTTCCGATGATGCTGTTCCTTTTCTTCTACTACCCCATGGCGGTCGCGCTTCTCCTCGTCGGGAGCGACAAGGACCGGGCGCTCAAGCCCGGCACCGTGGTGCGAGCGATCTGGGCCCTGCGCGACGAGTACTTCGTGTATCTCGCTCTCTTCATCGCCGTCGCCGTGGGCGTCGTCGCGGTGATGACGGTGGTGAGCTTCATTCCCCTTCTCGATCGAATTCTCCAGAGCGCCGCTCTCGCCTACGGCTGGGTCCTCCAGGCCCATTTCCTTGGGTTCTTCATCTACATGAATCGCGAGCGCCTCCGCGCCGCGGCCTGAATGACTCGCTTCGAGAAGCTCTTCGGCGCGAAGAAAGTCCTCATCGGCGTCGTCCACCTCCCTCCCCTTCCCGGATACCCCGCGAGCCCCGGTATCGAGAGAGTCGTCGAAAAGGCATTGAAAGACCTCGAAGCGCTCGAGGCCGGCCCCGTCGACGGGATCCTCGTCGAGAACGAAGAGGACCGTCCGCACCGGGTGGAGGCGGCGCGGGAGACCATCGCCGCCATGACCCGCGTCTCGCGCGAGCTGGTTTGCGCCGCGCGCAGGACGAAAATCGGCGTCGAGATCCTTCTGAACGATCCCGAAGCCTCGATTGCGGCGGCGGCGATGGCCGGAGCTTCCTTCATCCGCACCGACTACTTCGTCGACCCCATGGAGAGGCCAGAGCACGGAGGACCGATGCCTATCGACCCCGAGGGCCTCCTCCGGTACCGGCGGAGCCTCGGCGCTGACTCCATCCTCGTTCTCGCCGACGTGCAGGTGAAGTACGCCCGGATGCTCGTCGATCGCAGCCTCACCGAATCCGCCCGGCTCGCGCGCGACGCGGGCGCTGACGCCGTCGTGGTCACGGGCACGAGGACGGGAGAGGCGCCTTCGCTCGCGGAGCTCGAGGGGGCGCAGAAGGGCGCGGGCGGGATCCCGGTCCTGGTGGGAAGCGGCCTTTCCTCGACCAACGCCGCGGGGCTGCTTTCAATCGCCGATGGAGCGATCGTGGGAACGAGCCTCAAGCAAGGCGGAGGAATCGATGTCGGGAAAGTGAGGGCGCTTCTCCGCGAGGCCGGACGGTGAGAGTGGTCCTCGCGGGAGATTGCGGGGTCGACCGCTACGTCTCCCTCGGCCTCGACCGTCCCGGCGGAATCACCCTCAACGTCGCCGCGCACGCGCGGAGACTCTTCCCTCGGAGCGACTCGATCACGGTGCTCACGGCTCTCGGGACCGACCGCGAGGCGGTGATGGTGAGGGAGGCGCTTCGCGGCCTCGGCGTCGACACCTTCCTCCGTGAGCTCACCGGCAGCACCTCACTCCAGCTCATCGACCTCGAGCCTTCGGGGGAGAAGATCTTCGTCTCCTACCACCAGGGAGTGCTGGGAGACTATCGGGCGGGAGAGGAAGAACGGGCGCTCATCGCCCAATCGGATCTTCTCGTCGCGCCGCACTACCGCCAGATCGACGGGTTCTTTTCGTCGGTGATGGCCTCTCCATCCCACGGAATTCGCGCGGTGGACTTCGCCGACATCGCCGAGGATCCGGCCACGGGGAACGTCGAGCGCTTCGTCGAGCGTCTCGACCTGGCGTTCTTCGGGCTCGATACTTCACACGCCCCTCTCATCGATGCACTCGAAGCGATCGCCCGGAGGCGCCGCAAGCTCTTCATCGTGACCCTGGGCGCCGATGGAAGCGTCGCGCTCGGCGAAGGGAACCGCATTCCCTGCGCCGCGGCGCCGGTCGAAAGAGTCGTGGACACGACCGGTGCAGGCGACACCTTCGCGGCTGGGTTCCTGTCGGAGTACGTGGCGTCGAAGGACGTCGCCCGGAGCCTGGCGCGCGGCGCCGCCGAGGCGGCAGCGACCGTTCAGCGCGTGGGGGCCTTTTGAATCGGGGAAGGAACGTAAAGGCACAAAGACGCCAAGACGCAAAGAAGAAACAACCAGGGGCAATGAAGAGGCAGGAGGGGATCTAAATCGGATCCCATTCGTGCAATCGCCTCCCTATCCCTCCCGTCCCCGTATCCCCCCTTGTTCTTGTTTCTTTCCGTTCGTTGCGCCCTTGAGTTTCCTCGCGCCTTTGCGCTCCTTCCGATTCGTCGGGTCCTAACGCATCGCCGCGAAGAGCTTCTGGTGCCCGCCCACGATGCGCTCGAATGCCTCCTTATCGGGCTCCAGCGACCAGTTCCCTCGCTCGTGGGTGCCACCGAGGAGGATCCCGTCCCTGCGCGGCATCATGTAGAGGTCGCCGTAGAGCGCGACGTAGTCGACTTCGGGCTGCGGCAGAACGAAAGTGAGCTGCCCCTTGACCGGCTCCAGCTCTTTGTCGCCGAAGAGAACGCTCGCTCCGAGTCCGGTGCAGTTCACGACTGCGCTCTCCGGAAGGTACTGAAGCTCCACGACGTCTCGAATCTCGCGGACGGCGATGCTTCCCCGGGCGATGAGGAAGTCCCGCAGCATCGCCTCGAGATATATCGGAGGCTCGATCATCATCGTCATGTACTGGCGGACGTGCTTCACGGGAAACGGGTGCTCGCCAGGATGGACGTCGCGGGACTCGGGGAAGAGATCGTCGAGGCTCTCCTCACCGGACTCCCCCCCGCCGCCGAACGGGTGGTCGCTAAGCACGTAGTTCATGAGGAAGCGGACCCCGTAGTAGTCCCCCAGCAGATCCTGGAAGTGGCGGTGGGAAAGGCGCGCCGCTCTCGCGAACTGCTCCTTGAATCGGGAAGACCGCTTGGAGAAGTCGGAAACGAAATACGGGGACCACTGGCCGGCGGCGATGTTCGACGTCGTTCGCGGGGGGAGGTCCTTGGCGTAGATCGTGACCTCGACTCCACGGCGCTGGAGGAGCCGCGCGGTAGCGAGCCCGAGAGCCCCGGCGCCCAGGACGGCGACCGTCCCTCGAGGAGACTCGTCGCGGAAGAGCTCTTCGACCGCGATATGGGAGGTACCCCAGGAGAGGGTGATGCCGCCGCCGCCGTGGCCGTAGTTGTGGACGACGATCTTCCTCCCGATCTTCTCCTTCTCGACGCGAAATCCGGAGGGCCGGAAAGGCCGGAGACCGACCACCGTCCGGATGATTCGGTCCTTTCCGACTTTCACCGGCGAGAGCCCGAGCTTCGGCGGCAGCACCGCGGCGAGCGGCTCGGGGCGGGAGGAGCAACCGCCGGCGACGGAGGCGGCGGCGAGAAATCCTGCGTTCTTCAGAAAATTCCGGCGATGCATGGCTCGCGATTTGTAGCACGCCGGACTAGACTCCCGCCATGATCTTCGAAGTCTGCGTCGATTCGGTCGAGAGCGCCGTCGCCGCCGAGAAAGGCGGCGCCGCGCGCGTCGAGCTGTGCTGCGCTCTGCTCGAGGGAGGGCTGACCCCGAGCGCCGGCGCCATCGCCCTCGCGCGGAAGAGCCTCCGCATCGGCCTCAACGTCATCATCCGCCCCCGAGGCGGAGACTTCCTCTATACGGCGTCCGAGCACGAAGTGATGCTCGGGGACGTAGACACCGCCAAGGAGCTCGGAGCCGACGGCGTCGTCATCGGCACCCTCACAGCCTCGGGTGACGTCGACGTCGAGCGAACGCGCGAGCTCGTCGAGCGCGCCCGGCCGATGTCGGTCACGTTCCACCGCGCCTTCGACATGACGCGCGACCCCTTCGCCGCACTCGAGGCCCTCGTGAGACTCGGCGTCGATCGCGTCCTCACGTCGGGCCAGGAGGAATCGGCGATGGAGGGGCTGGATCTCCTGCGGGATCTCGTCTCACGAGCCGGAGACCGCATCGTGGTCATGGTCTGCGGGAACCTCACCGAGAAGAACATCGCCCGGATCGCGACGGAGACGAAAGCAAAGGAGCTGCACGTGACCGGCTTCGTCGACGTCGAGAGCGGCATGACTTTCCGAAACCCGCGGGTCTACATGGGCGGGCTCCTTCGCCCCCCGGAGTACACGCGCTCGGTGACCGCGGCGGAACGGATCTCGTCCCTGGTGCGCCAGGTGACTCGGTGACCGTCGGTGCCCTGCTTTTCGCCATCCCCGTCTGGATGGACGTCGACCCCGCGGTGATGCGAGGCGGCCACGAGCCCGACGACGGGCTCGCGCTCCTCCAGGCGTTCCATTCCGACGAGCTCGAGGTCAAGGGCGTGAGCGTCGTTTTCGGAAACTCGCCGCTCGAGACCGGCTTTGCCATCGCCCGGGAGATCGCGCGGCGGTTCGGGCCGGACGGACTTCCGGTGTTCCGGGGCGCATCGAGCGCCGGCGAGCTCGGAATCGAGACCGAAGCCTCGCGCGAGCTCGTGGAGGCGTTGAGACGCGAGGAGCTGACGGTTCTCGCCCTCGGTCCGGCAACGAACGTGGCCACGGTGCTGAAGAGCCATCCCGAGCTCGCGGGCCGGATTCGCCGGATCGTCTCCGTCGCCGGACGCCGCCCGGGGCAGAAGTTCGTCCTGGGTAAAGGCGGAACACCACTGATGGACTTCAACTTCGAGCTCGATCCCGAGGGCTTCCGGATTCTCATCGACTCGGGAGTCCCGATCGTCCTCGCGCCCTTCGAGATCTCGGCGAAGACTCCCCTCACCCAGGAGGACATCGAGCGCTTCGCGAGCGTCCCCGCGATCGCCGACTTCTACCTCGAGCCGCTGCGAGACTACGTGAAGTGGTACGAGGACCGCTTCGGACTGCGAGCCATCTTCCCCTTCGACACCCTCGCGGTCGCGTACCTGACGTCGCCGGACTGGATTCAGTGCGACGAGCTTCCTATCGCCATCGAAACCCATCCCGACGACGTCAAGGCCGGCGGCATGAAGCCGTATCTGGTGGTGGGAACCGACGTCCGTTCGTCCGACCGCGCGCTCTACTGCCACACCGCCGCTTCCGAGTTCATCCCGGATCTCATGAGGCGGATGCTGGGACGCTAGGCCCGCTCAGGTGGCCGGAGGCGCCGGCGAGAGACGGAATCACGACGAAACCCCAACGCCGCCGTATGATGGGACTCGGAATGCTCGGGGAAACGGTCGGGCACTATCGGCTGACGGATCGCCTCGGCAAGGGCGCGATGGGCGAGGTCTATCTCGCCGAAGACACGCGCCTCCACCGTCCGGTGGCGCTGAAAATGCTCCCCGCCGACGCCCAGAAGGACGATGCCGCGGCCGCCCGGCTGGTGCGCGAGGCCCGGGTGGCTTCGGCCCTGACTCATCCCAACATCGCCGTCATCTACGAGATCGGAGAAGTGGAGCGGGAGGGGCGGCGCCACGGTTTCATCGCCATGGAGTACGTCCCCGGCCGGACGCTCGCACAGATCGCGACCGAGCGCCGCCTGGAGGAGGGCGAGATCCTCGGCGTCGCGCGCCAGATCGCCGATGCCCTGGCCGAAGCCCATGGGCGCGGCATCGTGCACCGGGACATCAAGCCGGGGAACGTGATGCTGACCGACCGGGGCTTCGTCAAGGTGCTCGACTTCGGCCTCGCGAAGTACGAGCCTCCGGGTAGCGAAGAGACCGCCACCTGGAGCGGAGCCCATCGTCTTCTCGAACAGCCGGGAGCGGTTATGGGCACCCTCGCGTATATGTCGCCCGAGCAGGCCCGAGGCGCCGTCGTCGACGAGCGAAGCGACGTCTTCTCGCTCGGGGTCCTGCTCTACGAGCTTCTCGAAGGGCGACGCCCGTTCGAAGGCTCGAACGCCGTCGAGCTCCTCGACGCGATCCTCCGCGAGCCTCCCCCTCCGCTGGCCGCCCGCGAGGGACCGCTGGCGCGGGAGCTGGGTCAGGTCGTCCTCCGCATGCTCGACAAGGACCGCGAGCGCCGTCACCCCGACATGGGTGCCGTGCGCCGCGACCTCGAGTCCCTTCTCGCGGGTCGCGCGCCAGCCGTCTCGTCCTCCGAGTCCGTAACGCCGGGCATCGCCGTCATGAGCTTCACCAACATCACCCGCGGCCACGAGGACGACTGGCTCGGGACGGGCATCGCCGAGACCGTCACTTCCGGGCTCGCGGCCGTACCGGAGTTGAAGGTGGTGTCGCGGGCGCGCGTGGCGGAGGTGCTGCGCAAGCTCGGGGGCAGCGAGAGAGACGAAGAAGAGCTGTCTCCGCGGCTCGGACGCGAGCTGGGAGCCCGCCTGATCGTGAGCGGCGGCTATCAGCGGCTCGCGGATCAGGTCCGGGTTACGGCGCGGGTGACCGACTTGACCACGGAGAGCGTGGTCCTCACGTTGAAGCTCGACGGAAGCATGGCGGAGATCTTCGATCTGCAGGACCGCATTCTCGGCGAGCTGTCCGCGGGCCTGAGGCTCCATCTTCCCGCGAGCGCCGAGACCAACCGCGATCTCTACGAGACCCGTTCCGTCGAAGCTTATGAAGCCTTCGCCAAAGGCCTCATCAACCTCCGGGCGGAAAGCCCGGACGCGCTCGACCGAGCGATCCTGTACTTCGAGCGCTCCATCGCCCTCGACCCGGACTACGCGAGCGCCCACGCTCAGCGGGGTTTGGCGTACGAGCTCAAGGCGGACTACCTGAGCATGCCCGAGCTCTACGAGCGGGCCCTCGCGAGCCTGGATCGCGCCCTCGTCCTTCGGCCCGGCTTCGTTCCCGCCCATCGCTCCCGCGCCTCGGTTCTTCTCGACCTGGGACGCGAGGAAGAGGCGCTGACCGCGGTCGAGCGGGCCCTCGCCCTCGACCCAGGGGCCGCCTCCGCCTATCAAACGCTCGGCCGCATCCACTTCATCGGTTTCGGCGACTTCGCGCGGGCGGCCGATTACTACGACAAGGCCCTCGCGTTGAACCCTCAGGCCGGCTGGGCGGCCTTGCAGCTCGCGCACAGCGCCGCGCTGCACGGGGATACGACGCGCGCCGAGGCCGCGGCATGGAGAGCGGTGCTCCTGCAGGAAGAGTTCCTCTCCGGCCGCGAAGGCCAGCTCATCGTGGGCGCGTACGTGCGGTTGGGTCAGGTATTCGCCCTTCAAGGACGCCACGCCGAGGCGCTGCACCAGTTCGCCCGGGAGCTCGAGTTCCTGCAACGCGTGGACCACGCTCTCAGGAGGCGAATCTTCATCGAGCTCCACCAGCGCATCGGCGACGCGCGGTTGCGCGCGGGGGATGCGGCCGGGGCCAGGGCCGCGCTCGATCTGGCGATCGAAGCTTTCGAGCGACGCCTGGGGACCGGGGCCGACGATCCGTTCACCCGCTACTACGCCGCCTGCGCCTACGCGCTTCGCGGCGACGAGGACGCCGCTCTCGATTCCCTCGAGAAGGCGGCCGCCGGGCGCAGGCGCCTTACGGTCGCGCGAGCCCGAGTGGAGCCCGCGCTCGAGGGACTGCGCTCGCTCGAGCGCTTTCAAAGGCTGCTGTCCGCGACCTCTTGACCTCGGCCCGCATCGAGTGTCACGGCCGGGGCTACAGCGGGGGTCGTGCGGCACCGCCGCTCGAAGCGCAGGCTGTGGCGCGTCCCCTGGTGACGGAGCGTTTCCGGTTCACGGGTCTCGTCATTTGCGTGGTCTCCTCCGTCGTTTCCGCCGCGGCTCGTCCATCATCTCGAGGTGGCGCTCGAGGGCGTCGAGCCGTTCGGTCCAGTAGCGCCGATAGGGCTCGAGCCAGGCGTCGAGCTCGAAGAGCGCCTGCGGCCGCAGCTCGTAGAGGCGGCGCTGCGCGTCGGTATGAGATTCGACGAGTCCCGCCTGCCTGAGCACCCGCAGGTGCTTCGAGACCTGGGGCTGGTGGAGCCGGAGCCGGGCTCCGATCTCCCCCACCGGGCGGGGTCCGCCCCGGAGAAGATCCACGATGCGAAGCCGGTTGGGCTCGGAGAGGGCGGCGAGGATCGCGAGCATGGCAATATATTCCCATATGGGCATATGCTTGTCAAGGCATGCATCAGAAGGGAAACAGTGACGCCCGTCACCGGATAGGAGGGATTACAGGTTTCACTCTATGACCTCTCCCTCGCGGCGGGTCTAACCTGATCAGATGAACCGGCGATGAAAGGCTCACTTTTGTGACGTGGATCATTGGGACGTCGAGCGGGCCGAGGAAAGATACGTTCGACTCACGAAACAAGCGCGCCATGGACGACTCGAACAGGAGCCCGATAGCAGCGAGGTGCCGCGGCGCGAGCGAAGGCTGCCTTCGCCTCCCGACGCCGTAGCGGAAGCCCGAAGGCCTCCGCCGCGCGCGTCTCCGTCAAGCGGCCGGGAACTTCTCGCTTTTCGTGTGCCTTTCGAGTCGAGAGGAGGCGTCCGCGCACGATGGAACCGACACAATACCGCGCCCCGACGACCGCGACCCCGCCCTTTCCCCTTTACCGGCCACCGCGTGTGTCTCGCGCGCTTCCGCGATCGCCGGCGCCTGTCACGCTGCGGTACCAGAAGAAGCATGCGGAGAGCGTGCAGGGCCGCGGAACCCTCTCGCAGTGGAGCGCCAAGGGAGGATGCCTCGAGGCCGAGCATCGCATGGAGATCGGCGACTGGCTCGAGATCGACATCCGGAGGAACGGCGGCGGGACGCCGCAGCCGCAGCTTTCGAAGAAGGGTCTCGCCCGCATCGTCTCCTCCGCTCCCGCGCCCGCGGACCGGTTCAGCTACGGAGTCCAGTTCAACCGGGGCCTCCGCGCCCGCATCGGCTATGCGCTCTACGCCCTCGCCCCCTGGGCGGCGCTCGTGCTCTTCGTCCTCGGCACCATCAACGTCGTTTTTCTCAAGACGGGGAACGCCTTCTATTTCTGGTACAGCCCGCTTACCAACCTCTACAGCCTCCTGATCTCGAGCTACATCCTTTCGCGCTTCGCACTCAGCCAGTTCTATTCGCCGCCGAGGGACCGCGGGTTCCGGCCGTCGGTCTCGGTGGTGATCGCCTGTAAGAACGAGGAGGAGTCGATCGGACGCACCATCGACTGCATCTATCTGTCCGACTACCCGCGAGACAAGCTCGAGGTGATCGCGGTGAACGACGGCTCGACGGACGGAACCCTCGAGGAGATGCGCCGCGCGGAAGCGCGGCACCCGAATCTCACTGTAATCGATTTCGGGAAGAACCTCGGCAAGCGCCACGGCATGGCGGCGGGGGCGAAGGCGGCCCGGGGAGAGGTGCTGGTCTACGTCGACTCCGACAGCTTCGTGCGCCGGGACACCATCGCCCAGATCGTGCAGGACTTCGCCCGGCCCGAAGTGGGAGGCGTCTGCGGCCACGCTTACGTCTCGAACGCGCGGAAGAACCTCCTGACGAAGATGCAGGACGTCCGCTACTACGTCGCCTTTCGCGTGGTCAAGGCGGCGGAGTCGCTCTACGGCACCGTCGCCTGCTGCTCGGGTTGTCTCGCCGCCTATCGGCGGAGCTACGTCATGGAGATCCTCGACGAGTGGCTCAACCAGCGGTTCCTGGGCACGGAAGCTACGTTCGGAGACGACCGCAGCCTCACGAACTACATGCTCCGGCGCTACCGCGTGGTCTACAACTCCAAGGCCGTTTGTTCGACCATCGTGCCCGAGCGCTACCGCCAGTTCTTCAAACAGCAGCTGCGCTGGAAGAAGTCGTGGGTCCGGGAGACGTTCATCGCCTCGCAGTTCATGTGGCGGCGGCATCCTTTCGCCGCGTTCTTCTTCTACCTGGGCGCCGTCTTTCCCGTGATCTCGCCGTTCGTCGCGTTCAACGCTCTCGTCGTTCCCCTGGCGAGATCCGGCACCGTCTCCTACCTCTATATATACGGCGCGACCCTCATGGCGGCGATGTACGGTCTCTACTACCTCGCCCGATGCCGGAGCCGGCTCTGGGTCTACGGAATCCTGTTCAGTTTCTTCTACATGTTCGTCCTCGTGTGGCAGACGTACTACGCCCTGCTGACGGTTCGAAGGAATCACTGGGGGACGAGGTGAAGGGGCGGAAGAGGCGGCCGAAGACGCGCTGGTTCCGCGAGGACCTCCTCGCCTGGCTCGTCGTGGCCGCCGCAAGCTCCTTCGTTCTCCTGGGCACGGACTACTGGCTCAAACGACGTGTTCTCCCCGCGAATCGGGAGCTTCCGGACGCGGTCACCGAGCCGAAGATCCTCGTTCTCGCCTTCGACCGCATCGTGGCCGAGCCGTCGCCGAACAAGATCAACCGGGAGGAGCTGCGCCGGCACTTGAGGGCGCTCGAGAAAGCGGGCTTCGTCGCCGTGTCACTGGAAGCGCTCGCTCGCTTCTACGAGGAGGGCGAAGAGCTTCCGGGGAAGTCCCTGGTCCTGACTTTCGATCACGGATACCTGAGCAGCTACGACGCCGCCGATTCCGTGCTGCGGGAGCTCGGGTGGCCCGCCGTCCTGTTCGTGATGACCGAACGCCAGGAGCGGCGCGACCCGTTCTTCGTCTACTGGGACCGGGTCGAGCGAATGGTGGCGAGCGGGCTCTGGGAGATCGGATCTCACGGCCATTTCGGACACGACCCGGTACGAGTCGACGAGGCGGGCGGCTCCGGTCCTTTTTTCATCCGCGCGCGCTGGCTCCCCGAAGCGCATCGCCTCGAGTCCTGGGAAGAGTTCGAAGACCGCGTCCGGCGGGACCACGATCGCGCGATGGAAATTCTCTCCCAGCGGACCGGAGGCGAAATCCTCGCCTACGCGCCGCCGCTCCGGGACGTCGCCGGCCTCTCCGCCGCACCGGAAGCGCACCAGACGATGCGGGAGATCGTGCAGTCGACCTATCGCCTCGCGTTCTTCGACGATCGATTCGGGGTCAATGATCGGCGGTCCGACCCGAAGAGGCTCAAGAGACTTCGCGTCGAGCCCGGCTGGAGCCCCGAGGAGCTCGGCCGCCGCGTCGACTTCTCGATGGGCGCCACCACTCCCGCCGAGACGAGCTGGTCGGCGCCCTGGGTGGCGGGAAGCGGCGACGCGACGCTCGAGGGAGAAGAGCTGGTCCTCCGAGGCCGAAGGCGCGCGGACGTCTGGAGGGCCGGCAGCCAGTGGGTCGAGGACTGGGAGCTCGAGGGGGACGTCTACGTGGACGGGGGCCAGCTCTGGGTGGTCCAGGAGAGCGACCACGGGCCGGAGCAATGGCGATTCGGAGGAACGGCGGGCCGAACCTACCTCCAGACCCGAAGCCCCGGCGAGCGCACCGACGTCGTCGCGAGCTACCGCGCCGCCATCGAGCCCGCCCGGTGGCACCATCTGAAGCTCGTCAAGCGCGGAGCCGGCATCTGGGTCGCCCTCGACGGCGAGCCATTGGGAGAGCATCCCACGTACCTCTCCGGACGGTGGCGCGGCAACGTCGGCATCGTTCACTGGAATCCCGGCGAGACCGGCGCGCGGCTGCGAGGGCTTCGCTTCCGGGATGTTTCTTTCGCCGCCCGGGTTCTTCCGAGCTCCCTCCCGTCGGCGGAGATCCAGGAGGCGATCGCGGACTCGCCCCGCCTCTCCGCGATCTCGCCGCGTCTTTTCGAAATCGACGCGACGGGACTCCACCGGAATCCGGTGGACGACGACCTGCTCCGGATCCTCTCTCATCGCTTCGCCTGGGAGATCGTTCCCACGGTGCGCGTCTCCGGAGCCGATCCCGAGGTGAGCTCGGCGGCTCTCGCGGAATTGCTGTCGGAAGCGGAGACGCGCGAAGGCCTGCGTGTCGAATGGCGTGGGGCCTCGGATGCGCTGCGCAGGGCCGTTGCCTCCGCCCTCGAAGCTCACGCCCGCGAGGTCTCCTGGAAAGCCGGGCGGTTGGTGTTCGCGGAAAGCGAGGAGAACCCATGAATCGCTCGGCAATCGTCTTCGTCGTCCTTCTCTCGAGCGGCGGCCTGTCGGCGCAGACCGGGGCCCAGAGAGCCCTCGATCGCGGCGCCGTCCTGTACAAGGAGGGTCGCTTCGACGAGGCGGCGGAGGCCTTCGAGGACGCGGCGCCCTGCTCTCTCGCCCACTATTTCCGCGGCCTCTGCCACATCGCCCTCGGCGAGCGGCCGCAGGCGCGGCGCGCGTTCGCGCTCGAGATCCGGCGAAACGACATC
>DAISKN010000080.1:0-2869 GCA_036820975.1 Acidobacteriota bacterium
AGCTCGTGCAGCGTCCCCACCACCGGAAGCCTTCCCACGAACTCCGGGATGAGGCCGTACTTGATGAGGTCCATCGGCTGAACGTTCTGGAGGATGTTCTCTCGATCGGTCTCGGTGACGGTCTTGAGCTCGGCACGGAAGCCGAGGCTCTTTTTCCCGATCCGGCGCTCGATGAGCTTCTCCAGGCCGACGAAGGCGCCACCGCACAGGAACAGGATGTTGGTGGTGTCGATCTGATAGAACTCCTGGTGGGGGTGCTTGCGGCCGCCCTGCGGGGGCACGTTCGCCACCGTGCCTTCCAGAATCTTGAGGAGCGCCTGCTGGACGCCTTCTCCCGAGACGTCGCGGGTGATCGACGGGTTCTCGTCCTTGCGGCAGATCTTGTCGATCTCGTCGATGTAGATGATGCCTTCCTGGCACTTCTCGATGTCGCCCTGCGCCGCCTGGAGGAGCTTGAGGATGATGTTCTCGACGTCCTCGCCGACGTATCCCGCCTCGGTGAGCGTGGTGGCGTCGACGATGCAGAACGGGACCCGAAGAAGCTTTGCCAGCGTCTGGGCGAGAAGCGTCTTGCCGGTTCCGGTCGCGCCGATGAGCAGGATGTTGCTCTTGGTGAGCTCCACGTCCTGGCGCGTCTTGGACTTCATGATGTGGACGCGCTTGTAGTGGTTGTAGACCGCCACCGCCAGGCGTTTCTTCGCTTCTTCCTGCCCGATCACATACTCGTCGAGGAACTGCTTGATCTCGACGGGCGTCGGCAGGGTGGAGCTCTGGGAGCGGTTCTCGAACCGGTTGTCGTCGGCGATGATGTCGTTGCAGACCTCGACGCATTCGTCGCAGATGAAAACCGTGGGCCCCGCGATGAGCTTGCGCACGTCGCTCTGGTCCTTGTTGCAGAAGGAGCACCGAAGGACTTCAGGATCCCCGTTCTTCTTGGACACTCTCGCTCCTGTTGTAGCTCGTTCTCTCCGCCTACATGCGCTTCGAGATCACTTGATCGATGATACCGTACTCGCGGGCGACATCGGCGGTCATGATGAAGTCGCGCTCCACGTCCTGCTCGATCTTGGCGATGTCCTGCCCGGTGTGCTTCGCCAGAATCTCGTTCAGGCGCTGGCGGGTGCGCAGGATCTCTTTCGCCTGGATGTTGATATCCGTGGCCTGGCCCGAAGCGCCTCCCGAGGGCTGGTGGATGATCACCCGGGAGTTGGGGAGAGCGAAGCGCTTTCCCGGCGTTCCCGCCGCGAGGAGCACGGCCGCCATGCTCGCCGCCTGGCCGATGCAGTAGGTCGTTACGTCGGGGCGGATGAACTGCAGGGTGTCGTAGATGGCGAGACCCGCGGTCACCACTCCACCCGGACTGTTGATGTAGATGGAAATCTCCTTCTCCGGATCCTCGGCCTCGAGGAACAGGAGCTGGGCCACGACCAGGTTCGCCAGATTGTCTTCTATGGGAGTTCCAATGAAGATGATGTTGTCTTTGAGTAAGCGCGAGTAGATATCGTACGCGCGCTCACCCCGGTTGGTCTGTTCGACCACCATCGGGATCAGCATCTAAGTTCAACCCCTATTTAAGTTTAGCATGTTGCTTGATGAAGTCAACCGCCTTCTCGCGCCGGATTCGACCCCGAACGCGATCGAGCGTACCGTCTTTCGCCATCTGGGCTCGTAGCGCGGCCGGGCTCTTCTCCAGGGCCTCCGCGTACCGCCCAATCTCCGCCTCCAGCTCTTCTTCCGTGGCGCTCAGGCCCTCCCGCTCGGCGATTTTGTCGAGGAGGAGGGTCGCGCGCACGGCCGCGGCCGCGTTGTCCCGTTCGTTCTCGCGCACCTTCCGCCAGTCTATCCCGGTGGCGTTGGGGTCGATTCCCTGCTGGTAGAGGTCTCGCGCGGTCGATTCGAGCCTCGAGTCGAGCTCCATCTCGACGAGTGAGCTCGGCGCCTCGAGCGGGTTCGCCTCCACGAGCTTCGCGAGCAGCCGCCGCCTCAGCTCCTGCTCGTCCTCGTGGCGGGCGCGCTCCTCCCCGCGCCTTCGAAGCTCCGCTTTAAGCTCGTCCAGGGTCTGATACTCCCCGAGGTCCTTCGCCAGCTCGTCGTCCGCCTCGGGAAGGACCTTCTGCTTGAGCTCGAGAAGGTGAAACTCGACGTCGTAGCTCTTGCCCGCGCGCACCCGGGAGGGATGCTCGGCGGGGAACGCGGCGGTGAACTTGAGAACCACACCCGGGGACTTTCCCTGGAGCTGCTCGTGAAGGGCGGGGTGGTAGGAATCGGATCCAACCTCGATGGTTGCGCCCTCGTGCTTGTCCGCCTTGCCTCCGCCCTGCGGCCTCTCGACGAGGTCGCCCATGACGAAATCGTGATCCTGAGCGCCCCGGCCCTCGATCGGATCGAACCGGGCGTGCTGTTCGCGGAGAGCTTCGATGCCCGCGGCCACCTGCTCGTCGGTGACTTCCGTATTCGGCTGCTCCACGTCGAGGCCCTGGTAGACCCCGGCCTCGACCTCGGGCATGACCTCGAACGAGGCGCGGAACCGGAGCGGCTTCCCGAGCTCCGACTCGAGCTTCGAGATGCGCGGATCGTCGAGAGGGTAGAGGTTGCGCTCCTTCAGCGCTTCTCCCAGCGCGTGGGGCACGAGATCCGAGACCGCTTCCTTGAGCACGTCGCCCCGGAACCGGGCGCGGATGACGTCCTTGGGGATCTTTCCCTTGCGAAACCCGGGGAGGCGGATGGTGCGGCTCAGCCGCCCGACGCCCTTCTCGAACTCGTCCTCGAGGGCATCCGCGGGGAGCTCGATGTCCAGGTGCCGGAGCGAGGATCCTTCTTCGAGGTAATCGACTTTCATCTTTATTCAGTGCGCGCGCGCCTCTTCGGC
>DAISKN010000080.1:2969-14824 GCA_036820975.1 Acidobacteriota bacterium
GCGCTCGCTCCCCGCGCTCCTCGCGCGGGGAGGAAGGGGGCCCTCCGGGCCCCGCCGTCTGTGCGCCTCTTCGGCGCGCTCGCTCCCCGCGCTCCTCGCGCGGGGAGGAAGGGGGCCCTCCGGGCCCCGCTGTCTGTGCGCCTCTTCGGCGCGCTCGCTCCCCGCGCTCCTCGCGCGGGGAGGATGGGGCCCTCCCGCCTTCGCTCTTCGGGCTTCGGCGCGGCCCGCCGTAGCCTTGCGGAGGCGGCCGGGCCCCGCTGCTTGGACGTCGGCGCAAGTGCGAAAGGGGGGACTCGAACCCCCACGGGTCGCCCCACTGGATCCTAAGTCCAGCGCGTCTACCAATTCCGCCACTTTCGCAAGGGAGCTCGGAAGCGCAAGAGAAAAATGGAGATGAAGGCTCAATGTCTACGAACCGCGCCTATTGTAGACACGGCGCCCCGTTGCGTCAACGCGTCTCGCAACCGCCGAGGAACGGAAAGGAGCGCAAAGGCGCAGGAAGAACCTCCCGGAGGCCGTCTTTGCGTCCCCTGCGCCTCTGCGTTCCTTTCCGATTCTTCGAAATCGTCCTCGATGAAGCGAAAATCCTCATTTTTTCTTTCAGTTGCTATTCGTAGGGGACTCGCCTATCCTCGTGGAGCGGGATCCCCTAACAAAAATTTCGAGAACTGGACGTACGGTTTATGACGCGAGTCGAGCGCAACCCTGCGGGCTGGCTCTTCGGGCCAGCCGCGGACATGCTCTGGGGCGCGGGGCTCGCCTACGTCCTCGTCTTCTCCCTGCTCATGGTTTCCAGCGGGCTGGTGATGTCCGTGCTGCCCTCCTGGATCATGATGTTTCTCGTGGTTCTGGTCTCCGTGCCTCACTATGGCGCGACGCTTCTCCGTGCGTACGAGATGGAGGAGGACCGCCGGCTCTACCGGACGTTCTCCCTTTACGTCACCGGGGCCCTGGTCCTGTTCTTCCTCTGGGGGGTCCGAGACATCCGGATCGGGTCGATCCTGTTCACGCTCTACCTGACCTGGAGTCCCTGGCATTACACGGCGCAGAACTACGGAATCGCTCTCATGTTCCTGGGCCGGCGCGGTGTCGAGGTCGATCCCCGGACGAAGCGCCTGCTCCGACTATCGGTCCTGCTCGGGTTCTGGATCTCGTTCCTGTACATGCATGGGCCTTCCATCTACTCGCCGTATCTGGGCGCCTACGTGCAGTTCGTTTCGCTGAATCTGCCGGCTCTGCCCGCCGATGTCGTCCTGTTCGCGAGTCTTCTGCTCTATGGAGTGACGACCGCGATGTTGGTCGCGGCGCTGGCGAGGAAAGGTCTTCGGTCCTCCGCCCCGGCCCTCGGCGTCCTGATGACCCAGTTCGTCTGGTTCGTGCTCCCCTCCGCTGTCAAGAACTGGTTCCCCTACGCGGGGCCGCCTATCTTTGGAGTCGGCTACGAGCAGTATGCGTTCACCTGGATCGCTCTGGGCCACGCCATCCAGTACCTCTGGATCACCGCCTACTTCGCGCGCGCGACCGGGCGGGTTTCCGCGACGGCGACGTTCTACGGGAGGGCGGTGCTGTGCGGCTGCGCGCTCTGGGCGCTACCCCTCCTCCTGTTCGCGCCCGGCCTTCTGGGTAGTCTACCGTTCGACGTGGGTCTCGCGTCCGTCACCGCCGCCGCGGTGAACCTGCATCACTTCCTCCTCGACGGCGTCATCTGGAAGCTGCGGCAGCCTCGGGTCGGAGGCGTTCTTTTGAGTCCGAACCCCGCCCCGGAGCCGGTTCGTAGGGCGGCGCTTCCGCTCGCCCGGCCTCTGGTCGCCGCGGGTGCGGTCTCGCTCGTGGTCCTCCTCTTCGGTCTCGCCGAAGAGGAGTTCGGTCTCGCCCGGCGATTGAACCGCGGAGACCTCGCCGGCGCGGAAAGCTCTCTCGATCGGCTCGCGTGGATCGGAAGGGACTCGGCTCGCACCCGCGCGGATCTCGCCGCCCGGCGGATGCGGGCGGGCGACGCGAAGGGCGCGGAGCACCAGCTGGAGATCGGAGTGAAGGTCTTTCCCACGGCGTCCGGCTGGGTCCACCTGGGCGAGGCGCGGGCCTCTCAAGGCAAGGCCCGCGGGTCGATGGAAGCTTACGGGGAGGCTCTCTCGATCGATCCGGGAAACGTCACCGCGAAGCTCCTTCTCGCCCTCGCCCACGCCGACCTGGGCGAGACCGCGGAGGCGCGGGTGCTCCTGAAGCAGTGCGATCGACGCGATGCCGATACGCCCGCGACGCGACGTCTTCGAGAACGTCTCGAAGGAGTGCTCGACGCCGCGCCCCTTCGCACCGGGGCCTGACCCGGAAATCATTTCGTCCGTTTCCCTCGGCGTCGACGTCCGTCGCGATGAACGTCATTGTCGTAGTCCCGCCGCCTCGGCTGGTTCACCGTCTCATCGAAGTAGCTGGGGCGATCTGGCGCCGCGGTCTCCGACTCGCTAAGATCGCGTCGCCGTTGCCTGCGGCTGGAGGGACGAGGAGGTTCCCATGCGCAGAAGATACGCCGCGTTCGTCTCGCTTTTCATTCTCTCTCTGGCGCCTCTTGCCCTGGCGCAGAATCCCAGGGGCAAAGCGGAGACCAGCCTCTCCGGAAAGAAAATCTCCGTCGAGTACGGCCAGCCCAGTCTCAAGGGCCGCGACGTGCTCAGCGAGGCCCCTTTGGGAACCGTATGGCGGACGGGGGCCGACAAGTCGACCACGTTCACCACCGACGCCGACCTCGTCATCGGCTCGGCGACGGTCCCCAAGGGCTCCTACAGCGTCTTCACCAAGCGCACCGGTGACAAGACGTGGACGCTCGTGCTCAACAAACAGACCGGGCAGTGGGGAACCGAGCACGACGCGAGCCAGGATCTCGTTTCCGTCCCGCTCACCTGGGAGCAGAAAGAGTCGGGCCCGGAGCTCTTCACGATCGAGCTTTCGTCTTCCGGCGCCTCGGGAACTCTTCGCCTGCTCTGGGGCAGGCACGTGCTGACGACGCCGTTCAAGGCCAAGTAGGGCTTTCGCTCGGTCCCTCTCGCTCGGGAAAGCGAGCACCTCTTCGAGAAAGCGGCTCGGGCCGGTCGAGGTGCGCCAAGGTGCGCCAAGTGGGTGGCCCCGGCGAGGACCACCACCAGGAGCGACCAGGCATGTGGGAGTTCCACCCGCAAGGTCTCGCCGTCCTCGGGGCGCGACCAGAAGCCGGGAAGTTCCGGATCATGTCGAGATCCGCGAAGTCTCCGGCGAAACCGTTGCTTCAGGTGGGCTCGGTCACCACCTTCAGTCCGACGATTCCGATTACGATGAGCGCCAGGCAGAGGAGGCGGAGCGCGTCCCGCGACTCGCCGAGGAGCGCGATTCCGAGGGCGGCCGTCCCCACGCTGCCGATGCCGGTCCAGACCGCGTAGCCGGTTCCGACGGGAAGCGTACGCAGGGCCTGCGCCAGGAGGAACAGGCTCACCGCCATGGAAGCGCCGGTCCAGAGGCTCGGCCACAGCCGGCTGAACCCATCGGTGTACTTCAGCCCGATCGCCCACCCGACCTCGAAGAGACCCGCGACGACAAGGTAGAGCCACGCCATCCGCCGATTCTACCCTTGTCCTCCTCCGGTGTCGGCCCCTATAATCGCGGCCTTCGCTACGTCCTCACCAGGAGGGTCCATGACACGCGCCCTGAAGCTCCTGTGGATGATTCCGATCCTGGCCCCGCCCGACGCGGCCGCCCAGCCGCTGTCCCCTCGAAACGCCAACTACCGCATCGAGGTGGAGCTCGACCCCGAAGCCCGGACGCTCACGGGGAGGGAGACGATCACCTGGAAGAACCTCCAGCCGGTCGAAGCCCTGGACCTGCGATTGCACCTTTACTGGAACGCGTGGCGCAACAATCGAAGCACCTGGCTCCAGGAAGCCCGGCTCCGGACCACGGGCCGGAATCTCGCGGAACCGCGCGAAGGGGACTGGTCGAGCTCCGAGGTCGAATCGATCCGGCTCATCCCCGACGTGGGAGTGCCCGGAATCGATCTCACCGCGCAGGCGCGATTCGAAGCCCCCGACGACGGCAACGCCGAGGATCGCACGCTCATGGTGGTCTCTCTTCCCGAGCCGGTTCCGCCCGAAGGGGTCGCGCAGGTCGAGCTCACCTGGAAGTCGAAAATCCCGCGCACCTTCGCTCGAACGGGCTTCCGGGGGAACTTCTTCTTCATCGCGCAATGGTTCCCCAAGCTCGCGGTCTTCGAGGCCAACGGCTGGAACGCCCATCAGTTCCACGCCGGGACGGAGTTCTTCTCCGACTACGGCGACTACGACGTCTCCATCACCGTCCCGGCCGCCTACGTCGTCGGCGCGACGGGTCGGGAGACCGATCGCAGGGAGGCTTCCGGGAAGACGACCTATCGATACCAGCAGTCGGACGTGCACGACTTCGCCTGGACGGCGAGCCCGGACTACCTGGTGTTCGAGGAGCGCTTCGAAGTGTCGGGGCTTCCTCCGGTCGACATGCGCCTCCTGCTCCAGCCCGAGCACCTGGAGCAGAAAGACCGGCACTTCCACGCGACTGCCAAAGCGCTCGAGAACTACGGGAAGTGGTACGGTCCCTACCCTTACGGACACGTGACCGTCGTCGATCCCGCTTACGGAAGCGGCGCCGGAGGCATGGAGTACCCGACGTTCTTCACCGCGGGGTCGCGGCTCTTCAATCCCTTCGGCGGGGGATCGCCCGAGGGGGTCACAGTCCACGAGTGCGGCCACCAGTTCTGGTACGGCGTCGTCGGCAACAACGAGTTCGAGCACGCCTGGCTCGACGAGGGCTTCAACACCTTCTCGACCGCGCGCACCATGGACGTGACCTACGGCCCCCGCTCGTACGTGAAACGCTACTTGAACCCCCGCGGCGCCGAGAGGCTCTCCGGGTTTCTTCCCGTGATGTTCGACGACATCGAGGTCGACCGGGTCATCGGCGGCGACCGGCTCGACAGCTTCCGCGAAGACGCCACCTGGGACGCGCAGTCGACTCCCACCTACAAGTACTTTCCCGCGACCGGAGGTTCTCACAGCTACGACAAGACCTCGCTCTGGCTCCACACCCTCGAGCGGTACCTTGGCTGGGAGGTGCTCCAGCGCATCCTGTCCACGTTCTTCGCGCGCTACCGGTTCCAGCACCCGCGCCCGGAGGATTTCTTCGCGGTGGCGAGCGAGGTGAGCGGGCAGGACCTCACCTGGTTCTTCGATCAGGTTCACCGGAGCTCGAACGACTTCGACTACGCCGTCGACTCCGTGAAGAGCGAGCCGGTGAAGTTCAAGGGCTTCGCGGAAAAATCGGGCGCTCTCGTCCACAGCGAGGAGGAGAGGAAGGATCTCTACCGGACGGAGGTGGTGGTGAGGCGCCTGGGGGCGGCGACGTTTCCCGTCGAAGTGCTCCTCCTGTTCGAGGACGGGACCGAGACCCGCGACCTCTGGGAGGGAAAGGACCGCTGGAAGCTCTACGTCGAGGAGAGGTCCTCGAAGCTGCGCTACGCCGCCGTCGATCCCTCGAGGAAGCTACTCCTCGATCTCTACTACACCAACAACTCCAGACTGGTCGAGCCCGGGTCGACGCTTCCCGCGCGCAAGTGGGCCTCGAAGTGGATGATCTGGTTCCAGGACCTTCTGGCCACGTTCGCGTTCTTCGTCTGAGGGGCATGGTCATGTCGTCGTTGAAAGCCGCGTTTTCGGGATTCGGACGCGTCCTCGCCTCGCCGGCGCTGGTGCTCTTCCTCTGGCTCGTGAACGTGCTGGTCGCGATTCCTCTCGCGGTTTCGATGGCGGGCTCGATCGAGGATTCGATCGGCGCGAGCCTCGTCCACCAGAACCTGCGCGACGGCTTCGACATGGGCTGGTACGGCGAGTTCGCGGCGCGGGCGAAAGGCGTCGAACAGACCCTTTCTCCGAGCCTGGTCGGGGCCGGAGCCTTCTTCGACAACATCGAAGCCTGGCTCAACGGGCGTCTCTTCGAGATGCTCCCGATCCTCGTGGCGGGAGGTGTCGTTTACGCGCTCCTTTGGGCCCTCTTCCTCGGCGGGATTCTCCATCGATACCACGACCGGCGGGGGCTCTTCCGTCTGTCCGAGTTCTTCTCGCAGGGTGGAGAGTTCTTCTTCCGCTTCGTCCGGCTGGCGGTGCTCTCGGGGTTTCTCTACTACCTCGCGTACCGCTTCGGCTCCTGGATCTTCGGCCGGATCGAGGAGGCGACCCTCGACGTGACCGTCGAGAAGACGGTCTTCGGCTACGTCGTCGCCGCCGCGCTCCTCGTGGCGCTTCTCCTGACGCTCGTCAACATGGCGTTCGACTACGCGAAGATCGCGACCTACAGGGAGAACCGCCGGAGCATGATTCTCGCGGCTCTCAAAGGCTTCCGTCTGGTCGTCGGCAACTTCGGCCGAGCGACGCTTCTCTACTACGGTCTCGGCTTCGCCGGCGTCGTCCTTCTCGGCGTCTACCACGTCGTCGCTCCCGGGCCGGGACAGGCGTCCGTCCCGGGCGTCCTGTTCGCGTTCCTGGTCGGGCAGGCGTACCTGGTGGCGAAGCTCGTGTTGCGGCTGACGTTCTACGCGGGGCAGATGGCTCTCTACGACTCCTCCGGGTTCGACCGCTGAGGTATCTCGTCGAACCTCCCTTCCGTAGATGACGTCGGAGCCTGTATGCAGGACCTCGTCTCCGGCTTCCGGTCGCTGCGCGCGAGCCCTGGCTACTCCCTGATCGTCGTGCTTACCGTGGGGCTCGGGATTGCGGCCACCACGACCATCGTGAGCTTCATGTCTCCCTACCTTATTAGAGAGCTCCCGTATTAGAGAGCTCCAGTTCGAGGAACCGGAGCGGCTGGTCCAGATAGGCCAGGTCGATCCGGTCGCCGGGTGGGTTTTTTAACCAAAAAATAATCTTTCGTTCATGTTATCTTTACCGAACGAGGGATCAGTTCTATGCTGGGGCTTCTGGGTGTCCTGCTTCTCGCCGCCTCCGACGGAGACGCTCTCAGCCGCAGTCTGTACGTGCCCGTCGAGCTCCGGGTCTGCGAGCACCTTGAGGGCGCGGTCCTGTACCGCGACGACGAGCCCCTGAGAAGTCTTCCCGGGAAGCAGGTCTTTCAGTTCACGTTCTTCCCTCGTTGAACCGCATCGAGCCCGAGCTCGAGCGGGTGCGCGTCGAGGGCAAGGGCTTCCGCACCGAGCTCATCGTCACCCCCGCCTCGGTCTACGTCGGCAACAAGAAGATCGATCTCGACGTCGAGGGCCAGATGGATCGCCTCCGCCATCGCGTCGACTCCCGGCACGAGACGGTGAAGCTGACGCTTCGCTGCGGCCAGGCCTGTTCGAGAACGACCGCGCCCGCGGTCTCACGTTAGCCGGAAGTTCACAGTGACCGTCACCCAGAACGGGACGGGTTTCTCCAGAAGCTTGTAGGGGCTCCAGCGCCATTGGCGCACGGCCTCGATGGCAGCCGACTCCAGGAGCTGAACCGACCTCAGCACGTTCACGTTCGACGGCACTCCCTGGTCGTCGACGAGCACTTCGAGAATCACGACTCCCTGCACCCGCCCCTGCACGGCGAGATCGGGATAGACCGGCTCGACGCGGGTCACAGGCCGTGCTTCTTCCTTACGGAAATCGAGGCGCACCGGCTCGGCCGGTTGAAGCGGTGGCGGCGCCTCGGTGATGCCGCCGACGATTCCCCGACGATCCCGCCGGGTATCCCTCCTTCAACACCGCCGGGAGCTCCGAAATCTCCGTTCCCGCCGAAGTCTTCCGCGGGGATCGCGGTGGGAATGGAAACGGGAGCGACGAAGCTCGCGTCGAGAGCTCGAGGACGGGTCTCGCTCGCGCGCGTTCGCGCCGGCGCTGTTGGAGGAGGCGGTGGCGGCGGCGGTGGAGCCGAAGACGGACTCACGAGAAACGTCGCCATCGACTCGAACCGGGGTAGGTCCCGATCGACCTGAACCAGGGGAACGACGATAAGGGCGGAGAGCGCGGCCGCGTGAATGGCCAGCGCGGCCGAGAAGAGGAACCGCTTCCCGCCTCTGGGCCGCCTGTCGCGATAGCCGGACACGAACTCCAGTAACTGATCTTCCTTCATGCCTCGAGGGTGGCACGCGGTCGTGAATCGGGGGCGAATCGGTGGTGAAAAGCGGGTGAATCGCGCTATAAGGCGTGAGCATGGCGAAGGCGAAACCGAGAACGTCCGCTATCCTGAAGCGCGTCCGCGAGATCTGTCTTTCCCTCCCCGAGACCACGGAGAAAGAGGCCTGGTCCGCGCCCACGTTCCGAGTGAAGAAAAAGATGTTCGCGATGTTCCTGAATCAGCACCATGGCGACGGCCGGGTGGCGCTCTGGCTCGACGCGCCGCCGGGAGACCAGGAGCTTCTCGTAGCCGCGGACCCGGTGCGCTTCTTCGTGCCCCCGTACCAGGGACCCTTCGGCTGGATCGGCGTCCGCGTCGACCTCGACCCCGACTGGGACGAAGTCCGGGAGATCGTGGTCGACGCCTGGCGGACGTCGGCGCCGAAAACCCTTCTCGCGCAGCTGGACTCCACGAAGAACACTCCCGCGAAGAAGAAAACGCGGCGGACGAAAGCGAAGTAAGCCTCAGCCTTCGCGGGGCGGGTCCCTCTGCTCCTGGGCGCTTTGCCAGCGGCGGAACGCGCGGCGAACGTAGCGGAGTCGATCCAGGGGAGTCGGGTAGCGCCTCCGGAACCAGGCGATGAGCTCCAGGATCCCTTCCCGCTCCGAATCGCTGATGGGTATTCGCAGCGCGGCCTCGACTTCCTCCCGGGAGAGACGTCTTTCGCTTATCGCCCTCAACTTCCGGACGAGCTCGGGGGAGGGGCGGTAGGAGTCAGCGCTCACCGCGATCTTTCTCCTCCATTGTCCGAAGGACTTCCAGGAGTCGAATGTCCTCCAGGTCCTTCGGGCGCGCCGCGAACCGCTTGGTAAGAATGAGGTCGTCAAGAGTGGGCAGATCCACCTTGACGCCAGGCGCCAGATCGAGAGCGCGCCGCCGCGTCCACGAGTCCTCGAAAGAGACGTCGACGCCGTCCACGGTCGGAACCACTCGCGCCACGAGAACGGCCACCTTCTCCAGGTTCTCGAGTGCGTAACGGCCCCGACGCCGCGCCTCTTCGGGCGTCCTCGTGGGGACCAGGCCGAAGGGCTCCGCGCGGCGCGATTGAAGGTTGCGGAGTCGTCGATGTGAATCCAGAAGTCGTAGTCGGCGGTGAGCACGGGAAGACCCAGGACGACGAGAGCTCTTCGACCGATGAGGAGGGAGCGCGCTCCGCTCTTCCGGACCGCGCGAAAGAACTCGATTCGTCGACCTCCGACCCCTCCATGGCTGTCTCGCGTTTAGAGTACAGGAAGACGGGTTTTCGGACCACCGAGGTGAGCCGAGCGCCGCGGTTTGCGGAATGCCCGACATTTGGATATACGTATTTCGATATGTTCGTCGCGATCGACGTTCGCCCGGTCTCGCGTCTCTTCAAAGCTCTGGGAGACGAGACCCGGCTCCGGATCGTGGCCCTGCTTTCTCACGACGAGCTCTGCGTATGCCATCTCGTGGACGCCCTTCGCCTGTCGCAGCCCCACGTTTCGCGCCACCTCGCGATTCTTCGTGCCGCGGGCGTGGTCGAGAGCCGGCGCGAAGGGAGCTGGATCTACTACCGCCTCGCTCGGCAGGCCGATCGCGACCGCGAGCGACAGCTCGAGGCCCTGGTCCGCACGTTCGATAAGCAAACGGTCGTGCGCCGCGACCTCGAGCGGCTCGTGAAACTGCGCGGGCCGGAGGCCTGCCGTTAGGAGACTCCGATGGCGTACAACGTGCTCTTCCTCTGCACCGGGAACTCGGCGCGCAGCATCATGGCCGAGGTCCTTCTGAATTACCGGGGTCAGGGCCGCTTCCGGGCCTTCAGCGCCGGCAGCCGCCCGAAGGGCGAGGTGCACCCGCTCACGCTCGAAACGCTTTCGCGTTCCCATCTTCCGGCCGAGGGCGTTCGCAGCAAGAGCTGGGAAGAGTTCTCCCGCCCGGAGGCGCCTCCGCTCGACTTCGTCTTCACCGTCTGCGGCAACGCCGCCCGGGAGGAGTGCCCCTACTGGCCCGGTCAGCCGATGACCGCCCACTGGGGCGTCGACGACCCCGCGAGCGTCGGCGGAACGCTCGAAGAGCAGCGCCGCGCGTTCAACCGGGCGCTCCGCGATCTAGACGCCCGCATCAAGCTCTTCGTAAATCTCCCCTTCGACTCGCTCGACAAGCTGGCTCTCCAGGAGCGACTCGACGGCATCGGCCGCGTCGCCTCGTCCGAGACCATGGAATGAGCGGCCTCAATTCAAATGTCTAGTGCTCGGTGTCGCCGTCCGCGATCCTCTGGAGTACGGCGAGCGTGGGCCGCTCCTCCAGCCACGAGGCCTGAGGCGCATCCTCCCGCGGACTGCGAGCGTACCCTAGGAGCGTCTTCGCGAAATCGCGGCTGATCTGACCCTCCTGGACTCGACGCCTGAGCGTGCTCTCGAACTCCTTGCTCAGGATCAAGCGCCTCGCGAATTCCCCGACATCGGTGCCCTTTTTTCTGGTCTCCATGTCGACCCCCTCGAGACCAAACCACCCGGTGCGAGATTGCTGCGGAGCGAAGCGATTCTAGCACGCGGTGTCAAGTGCGACCGCAACGCGGTCTCGATAAGTTCGAAGCAAACGCTCCCACTTCAAGGCACGAACCGGATCGAGGTGGCTGGCGCGGCGCGCCGGGTCGGACGGGTGACTCCAACCCGAGCGCCAGTCGAGAGTTCCAGGATTGTCAATGTGACATCTTGAAATCTCGGTGGCCGTCGCCGAGTTTTCAATGAACGCCTCCGAGCTCGCTCGGTCCTTTGGCGTGGCGGACACGACCGTCCGCCGCTACCTGGACGTCATGATGTCCACCCACGTCGTTAGGCAGCTCCTTCCGTTCAGCGAGAACCTGGGAAAGAGACAGATCAAGTCACCGAAGGTCTACGTTTCGGACAGCGGCGTCCTTCACGCTCTGCTCGGCCTTCGAGGGATGCCGGACCTCGAGGGCCACCCGAAAGTCGGAGCTTCCTGGGAGGGCTTCGCTCTCGATGCCGTGACCCGACAGCTCGATGCCAGCGATCGCGAGTGCTACTTCTGGGGGACTCACTCGGGCGCCGAATTGGATCTCTTGGTCCTCCGCGGGCGCCATCGCCTGGGATTCGAGTTCAAAAGGACCTCGGCTCCGACCGTCACCAGGTCGATGCGGGAAGCGATCCGTGACCTGAACCTCAATCGACTCGACGTCATCCACCCCGGGGACGATACCTTTCCGTTGGCGGAGGGCATTCGCGCGGTCGCCCTGTCTCGCATTACAACCGACGTTCGTCCATTGGGGAAACCCTCTCGGCGAGTCTCGTGAAAGGGTATCCTCGGCTGCTCGGCGGGCAACGATGGTGCCGAAGCGGGGACTCGAACCCCGACCCTCATAAGAGGACTGCGCCCTGAACGCAGCGCGTCTGCCATTCCGCCACTTCGGCTTCGGAAGAGATGCGGGTTGAATGATAGGTTCCGCGCGACGTATTGTCAAAGCCGGACCACACGATGACCACGAGCGATTACCCCCGTCGAATCAAGGAGCGCCTCCGGGTTCTCGGACGGCCGACCACCGAAAAGGACCTCATCAAGCAGCTTCGGGTGAAGGGAGAGGCCCGGCTCGAGGCGAAGCGTGCTATCGAGGCGCTCCTCGCGAAGGGAGAGCTCGTTCGCACCCGGACCGACCGCATCGGTCTTTCGGAAAAGATGGATCTCGTCGCCGGAAGGCTCGAGATGAAGCGCGGTGGGTTCGGCTTC
>DAISKN010000081.1:0-14814 GCA_036820975.1 Acidobacteriota bacterium
CTGCGCAGGAGGTCGCCGACCCGCTCGGAAAAGAAATGCTCGTGGCGGATCTCGATGCGGCCGGCCTCCCAGGTGTCGCCGACTTTCTGGATCAGGGGGGCGAGACAGGAGTTCAGGAAGTCGAGTGGGCCCAAGCGGGCCCAGCCCTGGCCCAGCCCGCGGAACGTCCTCTCCACGAAGGGAAGCAGCTCGTACTGGATGGCGTCTCCGTAGGGCCCGAGGTTCTCGGAGTTCACCGCGTAGGAGTCGTCGTAGTAGGGGTTCGCGTGCTGGATCTCGATCGCGAGAACCCGCGGGAAGTCCGGCCCGGTCCAATCCTTGTAGAACTGGTAGGCGTGCTCCTGCTCCGTCCGATTGTAGCCCTCCCAGCGAAACCGCTCGCTGTACTCCGGTTTCAGGTTCGGATCCGGAGGCTCCTCGCGGAAACCGCTCATGGTGTACGGAAAGTGGCCGTGGTAGACCATGAGCGGGTAGCGCGCTTCGGGATGCTCGTCGAAGCCCTCGGGGAGGAGCACGTGGGCGCCGAGATGCATCGGCCGTCCCCAGAACTCCGTCAGGAGCTTGCTCTGGATCTCAACGTGCTTTATGTACTTGGTCTCCGGGGGATCGGGGATCGCAGGGATCTCCTTGTCGAGGCTGAGGCGAAGCGTCCCGCCTTTCGCGGGATCGATCTCCATCTCCACCGGCTCGTTGTAGAGGTTTCCCGGGGCCAGGTTCCACTGCTGGCCCTCTCCGCGGTCCATCGGGAGCTTCACCACGTGGCCGTCCTTGCGCTGGAAGGTCTCGTAGCGATGGAGGAGTCCCTGGACGCGGTAGCGGCCCTTCGGGATATCGCGCAGGCTGTCGACCGGGTAGCCTTTGGCGCTCGCGTCGAAGAACGCGTCTTTCCCCGGCTCCAGCCCGTCGACGTCGATCCCGAAGACGACCTGGGTCTTCGGTCCGGTCTGGATCTGAAATCTCGGCTCTTTCGCCGGATCCTTCGAGATCAGGAGAAGGAGCCGTCCATCGAGAGGCTTCGCGCTCCTCTCCGCGGGGAAGCTGACGGCGAAGCGCAGCTCCTGGGCGGAAGCGACAGGCGAAAGAAGCAGGAGAAGAATTGCGAGTTTCTTCATCATCGCACCTCAAATTCCCATGCGCTTCAGGATCTCCTGGAAGCGCGCCTCGGAGCGAAGGGGGGCGAGTCCCGGCTGGGACCGGAGATACACCAGCGCCGCGTCTCGAATCTCGAACGCGCGGTCCAGCTCGTCGAGCGCCGCGCCTGTTTCCCCGAGGCCGGCGTAGATCACGGCGAAGTCGACGGGAGAGACGTAGCTCGAGGACTCCAGGTCGCGGAGCGTTTCGAGCATCTGTCGAGCCTCGCTCTTCCGGCCCAACGGACCGAGGACCAGGGCATAGGCCGGCTCCGACGAGTCGAGAAGAAGGCCCGCCGCATCCGGCCGGCCGCGAACGAGCTCCAGAAGACCGAGCTCGCGGTGCGCCAGAGGAGATCCGGGGCGCCTTTCGAGAACCGCGCGGAGGTGCGCTTCGGCTTCGTCGAGCCTGCCTCCGGCCATCAGGATCGTTCCCCGCTTCACGTCGTAGAGCGCGGATTCGGGCTCGAGGGCCCTCGCTCTTTCGATCTGCTCGAGGCCTTCCTCGTAGCGGCCGGTAGCCATGAGCATCATCGCGAACCAGTGATGGGCGGAGGGATAGGCGGGGTCGAGCGCAATCGCTTTTTCGAAGCTCGACTCCGCCTCGTCGAAGCTCCATTCGTAAAGGTAGCGGACGAGTCCAAGCGAGGCGTGGGCCTTCGCGAGCGACGGCTCCAGGCGTATCGCTTCCATCGCCGCCTCGCGAGCCCGGGGCATCACCTCGATAGGCGCTTCGTAGCCGTAGAGCGCTAGAAGACAGGAGGCGTCGGCTACTCCCGCGTGAGCCTCGGCGAATCCGGGGTCGAGCGCCACCGCCTCCTGGAAGAGAAGACGACCCTCGGAAAGCCCCTCCCGGGTGCGCGTTTGAAACGACGCGAGAGCTTGCTCGTAGAGAGCCCGCGCCTCGGGGTTGTCCGAGCCTTCGGCCGGAATTCCGGAGAGGAGGAGGACGAGAGAAAGCGCCCTCATGGCGCCGCGAGGATAGCCCAGACGCCGACTACTCACAACGATCGCGTTTTCGCGAACACATCACCACTCTTCCTCGCCGTACTCCTCGGCCATTCTTCGTTTCTGATACTCCCGCCAGGATTCTTCGTCTTCCGCGACGTCCCAGCCGTAGCGATCCAGATACTGACGAACCCGCTCCAGCACCGCGCGAACCTCGGAGGCGTCGTCGCTATTCATCGCCCGTCAAGAACCCGATCGAGAATTCTCTCCGGGTCGTCCCAGCCGGTTTCGTCCTGCACGTCGCGGCACTCCGCGAGGATACGCCCGAACTCCGGCCCGGGCGGAAGCCCGCGGGCGATGAGGTGCCGACCGAGGACGACGTCCTTCGGAGCCTCGGTCACGAGCTCGAGCGATTCCATCATCGTCTTGAAGTGCTCGCCCGAGGGAAACCTCCGGGCGAACGCGTCGTCGGTCGTGCGCCCGAGATGATCCGACGTCGCGACCCTGAGGAGAAGGTCCGGCCGCACCCCCGAGGCGTCGAGGTCGCGGGCGAGGCGTCGGTAGGCTTTCGCCGTGGCGCCGTTCTTGTGGAACAGGGCGGGCGCCAGGTGATGGCGCACGAGGGCCTCGACCTTCTCCGTGAGCTCCCTGGGCGCCCGGAGCTTCTCGAGAAACGCCTCGGCGATGGCGACGCCTTTGACGTCGTGCTCGTAGGAAGTGATTCTCCCCCCGATCGTTCGCGTCGTCGCCGGCTTTCCGAAATCGTGAGCGAGAGCTCCGTACATGAGCGCGAGATCGTCCGAGGCATTCCCCGTTCGGAGCTTCGCCGCTTCGTCCAGAACCATCATGGTGTGAATCCAGACGTCGCCCTCGGGATGCCAGTCGGGCTCCTGGGGGACTCCCACGAGGGCTTCGACCTCGGGAAGGAAGCGGAGAAGCCTCGTTTCCCGCAGGAGCTCGAATCCGATCGAGGGCCTCTCGCTTCGAAGGAGAAGCTTCTCGAGCTCGACGAAGACGCGCTCTCCCGAAAGCTCCGAGAGGTCGAGCTCCGAGCAGAGCTTCTTCAGCTCCTCGTCGGGCGCCATCTCGAAGCGGGCCGCGAACCCCGCCACCCGGAGCCCCCGGAGCGGGTCCTCGGGAAAGTGAACGGGGTCCGTCGCCCGGAGGCGCCTGTCTCTCAGGTCTCTCCTTCCCCCGTGGGGATCGAGGTACTCGAGAGTCAGAGGATCGAGGCCGATGGAGTTCATCGTGAGGTCGCGCCGGCGCGCCGCCTCCACGAACGTCATCCCGGGGTCGTAGGAAACGTCGAACCCCGTGTGGCCGGGACGGACCTTGCTATCGCGCCGGGGAAGAGAGAAGTCGATGTTGAGACCCTTTACCCGGAAGACACCGAAGGCCTTCCCGACGTGAATCACTTCTCCGAGGGTCGAGAGAAGCCTCTCGAGGTCTTCGAAAGACAGGCCGGAGACCTCGATATCGAGATCCTTGGACTCGATGCCGAGAAGCCGATCGCGGACGTAGCCGCCGACGAGGAGGGCGCGCCCGCCTTCGCGCGCGACCGCCTCCGCCACGCGCCGGGCTGTTTCGAGACTCAAGGCTCACCTAAAGTGCATCATTGCCGCGGGGCCCCACCCCCGCGGCCCGAAGATGTCGGCGGCCCATTCGGGCCGGGCTCGCTTCGCTCGCGCAGGTTGCAGACGCATTTTCCGCAACCTGCCTAGAACGGCGGGGCTTCTTCTTCTTCCAGTTCTCCGACCGCCTCGAGGACCGCGTCGATTTGCTCGGAGGTGACGCCCTGGCTGTTCGCCCGGATCGCTTCCACGAATCCCGCCGATTCGGTGGCGCAGTCCTCGCGCTCGATCTCGGCGGCGACGCAGGCGGGATGGACCTGGATGGGCATGGTGCGGTACTGGCTTCCGAACTCGACCTCGCGGCCGAGGACCACCCGGAGGCTCCCCTTCTCCATGAGCTCCCCGCACTGCTTGCACTTCGCCCGCCCCGAGGGGTCGACCTCGGCGAACGGGAGCTTCGGCCGCGACTGCCTCTTCTCCTCCGCTTCCTCGTTGACCTTGCGGAGCTCCTCGATGGACGGGACGTCCGAAGGCGGCTCCTTCGCCGCCTTCCAGGCCTCCGAGGCGTAGGCCTCCTCGACGTCGTCGAGGCGCCTCTTGGCGGCGCAGGTCAGGTGGTGCCAGAGGTAGCCGATGCCGTAGGGGCCTTCGATGAGGACCCCGAGGCGCAGGACGCCCTTGTCGATCGTCTTTCTGCAGGTCTTGCACTTGGCGCGGCTCGAGCGAGCGCCCTCGATGACATAGGGAGGCTGCGGCTCTGCCGCGGCCGCGGGGGCCTGAGGGGAAGGAGGCGTTTCTTCAGCCATCTTGCATCAATATTAACTAACTCAGCGCGCGGGAACGACCGGCTGCACCCAAGCGGCTTCGTACTCCCCCTCGCGGTAAGGGTTCGTCTTGAGCTTCGTCGAGGTCACTTTCGCCCGGACGTACATCTCGTCGCCCTGGAAGCGGTAGCTGGGATTCGGACCCTCGACCTCGGCCAGAATCTCGCCGATGTCGGCGCTGTACCGCCGGAGGACGGCCGCGTCTTCGTTCTCGTCGTTCTCTTCGTTCTCACCCGGGGTCACCTCTTCGGTCGATCGGTCGTATCCTCGCCTTGTCCCGGTGAAGAGGGTACGGTACTGAACGCCCTCCTCGGCGCGAACGCGAAGCGACAGCCCCTCACCGTCGACGAGAATGTCCTCGAGCTCCACTCCCGACGAGCCGTAGAAATCCCCGCGCTCCATGGCCTCGATGAGGGCCCCGGCCGAGAGATCCCTCGCGCGCACGCGGACCCATCCGCGGAACGGGTTCGAGTGCTGGGAATCGAGGGCGCGGTAGTTGTGCGCGTCGTCGACGGCGATCCCGTACATCACGCCCTCGCCGTCCGAGAGCCTCTCGGCGAGCAGGATGTCCCACATCCTCTCGGTGCTCGGCCGAAGCTCGTCGCCCTCGTTATGGACCAGAGGATGGCCGTTGTAGATCTCGAAGAATTTCTCGCCCCGGAGCGCGATCAGGTCCTCCACCTTGACCGCCCAGCCGAAATTCGGGTGGTTCACATGGGGGAACATGGGCTCCCCGGTCCTCTCCCGCTGCGCGAGGACGGCGTCTACGTTTCTCTGCAGGACCTCCCGGACGCTTCCCCCACCCTGGGGCTCGATGAGCTCTTTCACGTTGGTGGCGTTCACGTGGAGAGGCTTCTTCTCGAAACGGTCGGTGATCTCTTCGCTCTGTATCAAAAGGAACTTGGACTGCTCTTCGAAAAGAGCGCGATATTCCTCGAACGTCTTGAGCCTTACCCGTCCGTCCGCCACTTCGACCCAGTCGTCTCCGAAACGGGCCCGGTAGTCGGCCAGGATCGCCGGGTCCGCATCCACGAAGCGCTCCCCCTGGGCGAGGACGTTGTGGTCGGAGAGGGCGACGAAGTCGTATCCCGCCTTCTTGTACCCGTCGATGACCATTTCCGGGAAGTCGTCCCCATCGCTCCAGAGCGAGTGGGTGTGGAGGTTTCCTTTCCACCAGGAGACCGCGGGCGCCGGCGGTTGGGGCGTCTGGCAGGCGGACGCCGCCAGGACGAAGACCATCGAAATCAGCGGATAGCGCATGGTTTTCTGATGAAATCGGGTTGATTTTCCCGAAAGCGCCCCGCAGAATAGTTGTATCGATCACAATTAGCAAGAATCTGGGGGTCGCTCCGGTGGATTGTCCTTCCTGCGGCCGCGCCAACGCCTCCGATCGCGTCGAGTGCTCGAACTGCGAGGCGTTGCTGGTGGACGTATTCCGTTCGAACGACGAGAAGACCGACCCCATCATGGCGGTCGGAACGGATCTCTCCGTTCAAGGGACGAACGGCGGCAGCGATTCCGGAGACGGCTTCACCCGGCTTCCCACGGATACCCAGTACAGCGGCGACCTTCCGAGACTCTTCCGCTTCGGAAACCGCTACCAGGTCCTGGAGAAGCTGGGGGAAGGAGGCATGGGCCGGGTCTACAAGGCCCTCGACCTCGAGCTGGATCGTCCGGTGGCGCTGAAGACCATCCGCACGGAGAAGGGCATAGGACCGGAGGTCCTCAAGCGCTTCAAGCAGGAACTGGTCCTCGCGCGCAAGATTACCCACAAGAACGTCGTCCGCATCTACGACCTCGGCGAGGCCGAGGGCGGCGTCAAGTTCTTCACCATGGAGCTCGTCGAGGGCCAGAGCCTGCGGGATCTCCTGCACGAGAAAAAGACCATCCCCGCGAAGGAAGCCATCTCCTTCATGAAGCAGATGCTCTCGGGGCTCGCCGAGGCCCACAGCCAGGGCGTCGTCCACCGCGACCTGAAGCCCCAGAACATCATGGTCGACCGGGACGGGCTTCTCCGCATCATGGATTTCGGCATCGCCCGCACCGCCGACACCGCGACTCTCACCGGCTCGGGCGAGATGATGGGGACCCCGGACTACATCTCCCCCGAGCAGGTCAAAGGCGAGACCACGAACGTCCAGTCCGACCTCTACTCCGCGGGGATCATTCTCTACGAGCTCCTCACCGGCGACGTCCCCTTCAAGGGCGACACCGCGATCTCCAAAGTCGTCGCCCGACTCCAGGTGAAGCCGACGCCCCCGCGGGCACTCAACCCGCAGATCCCGCCGTACCTCGAGCGCATCATCCTCAAGCTCATGGAGGTCGACCCCGACCTCCGCTACAAGACGGCGGAAGAAGTCCTCCAGGACCTGGAGCGGGAACAGGTCGATAGCTCGCTCTTTCTCCGGACCCGCAAGGGCATCCTTCGCCGGAAAGGCTGGATTGCCGCGGTTCTTCTGGGCTCTCTCAGTCTCGGCATGTGGGTCCTGCTGAGAAGCCCGAGCGGGGAAGTCCAGGCGGACGTTCCCGTGACCACGATCGCCATTCTTCCGTTCCACAACATGACGGGGAACCCCGAGCTCGAATGGATGGAGAACGGGATACAAGAGATGCTGATCACGGACGTCTCGCAGTCGCGGTCCCTGCGACCTGTTCTCGCCGAGCGAATCGCGCGGATTCTCGAGGAACTAGGCAAGGACGGCGAGACTCGCTTCGACGAGCAGACCATTCAGGTCATCGCAAAGACCTCCGGAGCCGATTTCGCCTTGCACGGCAGATTCATCGAGGCGGAAGGCAGATTGCGCGTGGATCTGACACTGAGAAACTCCCGGCAGGGACTCGACTCACCGGTCCGGGTGGATGGAACCAGCACCGAAATCTTCGCTCTCGTCGACGAGATGACGACGAGGCTGTCCGCTTCGCTGGAGGTGGATCCCTGGAGCGAGGGCAATCGACCCCTGGCGGATGTCTCGACCTCCTCGGTCGAGGCGTTTCGCACCTATCACCAGGGAGTGCAGGAGCTTCAGAAGGGCTCGAACCAGACGGCTCGCGTGAGTTTCGAGCGCGCGGTCGAGCTAGATCCGGAATTTGCCATGGCCCACGCCAAGCTCGCTCAGGCGCACTTCAATCTCGGCAACGACAGCGCGGCACTTCAATCGGCGCGACGGGCCAAAACCCTGGTCGAAGCGCAACCCCTTCCGATCGGGGAGCGATTTCAGATCCATGCTATCGCGTCCCAGATCGAAGACGACCCCGACTCCGCGGTCACAAGCTATCGCGAGCTCGCGGGGCTCTATCCTCAGGACCCCGGAGTCCTGCTGAATCTAGCGACCTCGCTCGAAGCACAAGGCAGTCTCGACGCAGCGGCCGTCGAGTACCAGAAAGTCCGCGACCTCGCGCCCGACTACGGCGCTGCAGTCCTAGGTCTCGGCCGCGCCTTCGTCCTTACGGGGCGGCGCGAGGAGGCGATCTCCGCGCTCGACGCGGCACTCCAGTCACGGCGATTCGACGACGATGCCGAGACGATGGGGATGATCCACTCGATATTGGGTGTGGCGCACCTCGACTCCGGACGGCCCGACCTAGCCCTGGGTCACCTCGAGAAATCTCTCGACTATCGAAGGAAGGCCGAGGACGTGCGGGGCGTGACGGCGGCTCTGGTTAACCTCGCCAAGCTCCATCACAACATGGGGGACCTGGACCGCGCGCGCAGCCTGCTGGAAGAGGGCTTGGCACTCGCGCGCCAATCCGGAAACTCAACGATGGAGTCGTTCGCGCTTACGAACCTCAGCATCGTCTCGGAGCTTTCGGGAGATCTCGACAGGGCGGTGCAGATTGCCCGCCAGTCGTTGGAGATCGAGTGGGAGAGGAAGGAGCACACCGAGCTCGCCGACCGTTTGAACTACATCGGGCACCTGTACGCTTCGATGGGCAACTACGCGGACGCGATGGTGTATCTCGAGCAGGCGAAGGTGCACATCGCGATTTCGGAGGACCCGATCGAGCGCGGCCTGAACTTCTTGCACCAAGGACAGGTGCTGTTCGCCAAGGCTCAATTCAACGAAGCAGCGACAGCGTACCTGAACGCGGTTTCGGCCTTTCGTGAGGCGGACAATCTCCCGGGGGTGGCGAACGCTCACAACGGTCTGTCTCTCGTGTACCTGTACCAGGGGCGGATTCGGGAGGCTCAGGAAGAGCTATACGAAAGCAAGGACTTGTCGGGAAGCGTCGGGCAGCCCCGCATCGTGGCGAGAACGCACCTCTTGGAAGCGAGACTCCTCGCAAGGATAGGCGATACCGACGGGGCGGAGCTTGCGGTCGCACGAGGGTCGGAGATCCTGTCGGAAATGAGGGGGCACGACCTCGGAGCTCTCCGTCACTTAATCGAGGGCGAAGTCGCGCAAGCCCGTGGAGAGTCGCGTGAGGCCCTCAACCACTGGCAGAACGTGCGAGGCCAAAAAGGTGTCGATCCACTCATCACTTTGGAGACGAGCGTACGGATCGGCGAGGCGGAACACCGACTGGGCAGGTTGGGGTCGGCGATCACGATACTCGAGTCGACTCTGAGAGAAACCTCTGTTCGAAGATTGCTTTTCGTCGAGGCCGACGCGTCCTTGGCCCTGGCCAAAGCCCTTCTCGCGAAGGGCGACGTCCACGCGGCCCGAGGCATGGTCGACAAGGCGGTTGGCCTCGCCGACGGATACGGAGGCAAACCCCTCCTCCAGCGAGCCTACGTCTTGTCCGCCGAGTTATTGGAAAAGCAGGGAGATTCGAAGCACGCCTCCGAGGAACGGGCGCGGGCGGGAGAGCTGCACGAGTGGCTGTCGGAGCAGGTCGTCAGTCTCAAGGCCCAAGAAACGAAGAAGGGCGGCACAGATGCCGCCCTTCCATAAGAAGCAAATGGCAGATGGTGCGATCTAGAACTTCTTGCCGCCCTCGCCTGCCCGGATACGAGTCTTGACTGTCATTTGGAGGCTCCTCCTTCTAAGGAACCCGCACATCTCAACGCACTGGCTCGGTTATAGTAGTGGAGATCCAACGTAGTGTCAAACCTACAAATGTGGGTAGATAGGTTACAGCCTTCGCTGTCTCTTGGCTCAATGACTCAAGAGAGTTTTGACCCTTAGGGTCATTCAGTAGGTCTCATTAGAGAGTCTCGGCATCGGAACCTCACCGAGCTCCGTGGTATCGCTGGCCTTCGGGAGCCGGCTCCGGCACCGGCGGTGTCCAGCGGCCCGATTCGAAGTCGAGCCAGCGCCCAACCAGCTGGTCGTTGTACTCCGAGAGGAGCTTCGACCCTTCCGGGATCGAGCGCAGGTTCTCGACCAGAACCCGACTGTAGTTCGTGGTCGCGACTCCGATGAGCTCGATGAGACCGTCATAGGCCTCCTGGAAATTCTTGGCCACGAAGGTGACGCTCTCGTCCTTGTAGTCGATTCCCGGAACCCCCTCGAGGACCTGGAGGCTCGCCGGCGGCACGGCTCGAAGAGCCGCTCGGATCGGTCCCTCGATCTTCATCACCTTGGCCTGGTCGCGTTTTTCGATCGCTCGCTTGGCGGCGACCTCGAGCTCGGCGCGCACTTCGTCCTGCGGCCGGAGCTCCGCCGTCGATGCGCTCGTCGCCTTTTTCGTGGTCACGAACTCGATCCAGGGCATGGTCGCGAGGTCTGCGGCCAAGCGGTCGTCCCCGGAGGCGAAGATCACCGGGACGCCGGCTCTGCCGAACGAATAGCCGACGAGCTCGGTCTCGGTGATGGCCCGGTCGTTCAGCAGGATCTCGATTCCGAGAGTGTAGGTGTGGGAGGCGAAGCCGTGGCTTCCGGTCTTCGCGTGCATGCCGACGACGGCGACGGCATCGTACGTTCCCGGCTCCACGAGATCCACGTACTGGCGGAAGGGCTGGTCGCGGAACACCATCCGCGCCCGGGTGTAGAGGCGATCGAGCAGGATATCGGGCTCGGGGTTACCGCTCCCGTGCCCGTCCACGACGTGCACCTCGTCGGCGCCGCCGGCGAAGAGGCCGGCGATGACCGAGTTCACGTCCCCCACGAGATGCTCGCGCCCCTCGGCGTAGCGATCTTTGTGGTCGAAGTCGAACGTCCGCGGATCGTCCTGGCCGCTCAGCCCCTCCATGTCGTGGAGGACGAGAACCCGGAGGACTCCGTCGTTGTCGCGAGCGGGGGCCTCGAGGAGATCGGTTTGCTTGGTCGGCTGGGATTGCTCGACCGGCGGAGCCTGGCAAGCTCCCAGGAGCAGGATCAAGAGCGCCGCGGTTCGCATCGAATGCACCTCCAGGCCGGTTGGCGCACCATCATAAGTCGGAACCCCTACGCGGGGTTCGGTGTCCAACGGACTGATCTGACGAGTGAGGTGCCTCTTGCCCGCCATGGGTCTCAACGATGAGTTCAACGTGACTCCGCTCGCGGACGTCATGCTCGTGCTCCTCATCATTTTCTTGATGGTCACCCCGATGATTAAGCCGGGGGTCGATGTGAGGATCCCGGAGGCGGAGAACCCTCGGGGGCGTCCCGCGGATGACACGACGCTCGCGGCGAACCCAACCTCCGCCCTTGACCGACGAGACTGAACTTTACTATCCCTTCTTCGCCCAGGGTTCGTGGATGGCCACCCCGGTTCCCCAGGACCTGTTCGACCAATCATACTACCGTCCCGTGTTTGCCCTATACTCATATTGTGAAGGTTTGGCTCGATCTGCCAGAAGAGGTTCTCGATCAACTTGCCGACAAGGGTCAGGACTTGTCGCGGGCTGCCCTCGAAGCGCTTGCCATTGACGCCTATCGAAGGAATCGCATTACTGCCCACCAGCTCTGTCGGTTGCTTCAGATCCCTTCCCGCTACGAGCTGGACGGATTTCTGAAGCACCATGGCGTGCCACTCGAGTACACCGTCGATGACTTCGAGCGCGAAGGTGCGACGAGCGCTCGCTTGATTGAGGAGCGACAGGCGGAACTGGCCGCGGAGCGCGACCGCGAACGACGACCCAAGTGATCGTCGTCGCCGATGCAAGCCCACTGCATTATCTGCTCCTCATCGAGCATGTTCATGTTTTGCCGGGTTTGTACGGCCGGTTGATGGTGCCACCCGCTGTCCTGCGAGAGCTCCGCCAACAACGGACGCCCGAGGTGGTTCGGTCGTGGCTTTCCAACCCGCCCCCTTGGTTCTCCATTGAAACTCCAGGCCAGCCAGTTGAAGGTCTCTCCGAGGTCCTCGGCCCGGGGGAGCGAGAGGCAATTGCGCTCGCCTCCGAGCTGACTGCTGTGCTCCTGATAGACGACCGGGATGGTCGCCGTGAAGCGGAGAGAAAGAACGTCGAAGTCCTGGGAACGCTCCGAGTTCTCTACGACGCGGCGGAGCACGGCTTCGCTGACCTTGCTCTCGCCTTCAGTCGCCTGCGGCAAACAAACTTCCGAGCCAGTGACCAGCTCATGCAGCACCTTCTCTCGCGGGACCGAGCGCGAGGAGAGCGGGGCAAAGGTTAAGGGCGCGTACAGGGAATTTGCAGTCCGCCGTCAAGCGGTGGATCTACTGGTGCCGGATGGCGGCGAGGGCTGCCACCGTCTCTCTCATCCAACGGTCCGCCTCCTCGAAGGTCGAGAATCGGTAGATTCCTTTGGGTACGAGCACATCGGCCGGCCGAAGCGCAGCAGCCGTACGCAGCAACTGCCGCGCCTCATCGAGGGATACTCCATTCCTATCGATTCTGCGGCCCACAGTTTTCATGCGAACGGCCGCGCCACCCGAATCTATTGAAGCTTTCTCCATGCCTCAAGTAAGAATACAGCGTCGATGGGCGACCGCGCCAGCACGTGTTGCAGACGCGTCGAAACGCGCGCAGCCAGGCACGAGAGCGTCATGGTCGGCGGGGTTAAAGGTGGGCGACGACGACCAAACTAGAAGCCCGCTCGCGAGCCGTGAGGAGAGCCTGGCGCAGGTTCTCGGGATCGAGAGCGGCGAAGCTCTCGTCGAGGAGCACCAGGTCCGAGCCCTGGAGGAGCGCCCGCGCGAGGAAGAGCCGGCTCTTCTCCCCGTGCGAGAGCTGCCAGCCGGTATCCCCCACCATCTGGTTCATGCTCCCCGGCATCTTCTCGAGAAGCTCCCCGAGCCCGAGCTCGCGGCAGAGAGCGTCCGCCTCCTTCAGGTCCGCCCCCGAAGGAGGCCAGGCTCGTCCCATGACGAGGTTGAAAGCGAAGGACCCGGTGAAGACGTGGTTCTCGTGGAACTGGGGCGCGGTCGCGACTCTTCCCTCGAGAAGGAGCGTTCCCGAGGAAGGCTTTCGCAGCCCGTTCACCAGGGACACGAGAGTCGATTTGCCTCCTCCCGAGGGCGACGTCAGGAGGACGCGGTCCCCGCGCGCGAGCTCGAAGCCGATGTCCCGAAGCACCGCCCGCGAGCGGCGGGGATAAACGAAGGATACTCCTCTCGCATGAACGAGAGGCCGCCCGTTCGATGCGGGCGCGGGTTCGGCCCGAGCCGGCTCCCGCGCGGCCGCGTGGAAGAGCGGAGCCACCCGCTCCCAGGCGATCGCCGCGTCCACGAGATCCGAGAAGCCGTCGGCGAGCTTCGTCATCGCCCGCGCCGCGAGGATCGCTCCTCCGAGACCGACGGCTAGGCGCTCGAGGCTCGGCTGCGCCACCGCGAGGCCGAGGATTCCCAGGGGAAGGAAGACCCGCGGAAGCGCCTGGATCCAGGAGTACAGTCGATCCACGCGCCTCGACAACTCTTCGTACGAAGCGAGATCCTCCTCCTCCCTCGCGTGCCACCTTTCCGGCTGTTCCTGGGCGAGCCGGGTCCGGTGTCCTACCATCTTCTCGACGAGATCGTGGCTCATCTCGAGCCGATGGTCCGTCCAGCGCCGCCTCTCTTCGAAGTAGCGGCGCGCGAGGAATCCGAACAGCAGGAGAACCGCAACGAGAAGAGCGCCCTCGACGAGGGCGCCGGCGCCGAGAGTCAGGATCCCGAGAGCGACCAGGAGCTCGATCGAGGCCGCGAACGAGAGAAGACCCCCGCTCAGGGCGAGAGTCTCGACCGCTTCCGACTCGAACACCCGCGCCAGGTTTCTTCCGGCGCCGTCGAGCCGAAGCTCGTCGGGGTCGAGCCGCATCGCCCCCAGGAGAAGCCGCTTCTTCAGGAGCTCTCCGGCCGAGACCGCGATGGCGCCCGCGGACCATGTCGAGAGCATCCGGAACGGGAGCATGGACGCGAGTACCAGCGCCCAGGAGTAGAGGTAGCCGAAATCGATCGGAGCCACGAGGACGCCCTTCCCCAGAAGCCACCAGGAGAGGACGAAGAGGCCGTAGTCGAGGGCGTAACAAAGCGCGAAGAGGGCGACGAGCCGGAGAAGGCGGGAGTCACGCATCGGCGAGCCTTCCGTCCTCGAGGCGAAAGGAGCGCCAGCTCCCGTCCGACCAGAGGCGAGCGAGATCGCGCTCGACCTCGAGAAGCCGCCGGAACCGGGAGCCTTCCCGGCCGAGAAGCTCCGAGGGAGCTCCGTCCTCGACGAGGCGACCGTTCTCGAGGACGAGAACCCGGTCGAAACCCTCACACTCGCTCACGTCGTGGGTGATCGCGAGAAGGGTGGCCTCTTTCCAGTGCGCGCGAGCGCGGCGCAGAAGATCCTTTCGGGTCTCCCGGTCGAGCCCGCGGAAGGGCTCGTCGAGGAGCGCGAGCCGCACGTCCTTTCGCAGGAAGGCGCGCGCGAGCCGCACCCTCTGTCCTTCGCCTCCGGAGACGAGGGCTCCTCCCTCGCCGAGCATGGTCTCGAGCGGGAGAGAGAGCGGACCGAGGACGGCGATCGCGGGCGAGAGGTCGTCGACGTCGTTTCCGTACCGGAGGTTCTCCTCGAGACTCCGGTTCCAGAGCTGAACCGAGGGGTCCACCCATGCGGTTCGCGCGCGTGCGTCCGCGAGGCGGGCTCCAGTGAGAACCTCGCCGTCGATCACGACTTTTCCCTCTTCGGGGAAGTGGAACCCGAGGAGAAGACCGAAAAGGGTCGTCTTTCCCGCGCCGGAAGAGCCGACGACCGCCACGTGGCTTCCGGGCTCGATGGTGAGATCGATCGCCTCGAGGAGACGATGCCCGGCCGCGCGAACGCTCACGTTCTCGAGACGAATCGCCATTCCGGATCTCGACGGCGTCGGTCCGGAAGCGCCGTTCGAAGGCGCGACGTCCCGCTCCTCGGGCGCGCGAAGAGGTTCGGAGACGCGGAGGAACACGTTGCGAGGCTCCGGGTAGCGCGAGAGAAGGCGAACGAGCTGGAGGCCGAGGACCGGGAGATTCAGCGCCCAGTACGCGAGGAGAAGAACGGAGGCCGGATCGCCGCCC
>DAISKN010000082.1:0-14782 GCA_036820975.1 Acidobacteriota bacterium
CATCGTGGTCACCCCGGCGGGAGTCCTCGTCGCCGACGGACAGGGAAGCCCGGAGGAGACGAAGCGTCTCGTCCAGGAGATCGCGATGCTGACCCCGGCTCCGATTACCCACGTCGTCATCGGCTCCGACCACGGCGACCACACGGCGGGCAACGACTCGTTCCCGAAGGGAATCGCCATCTTCGCGCACCCGGCGTCGACGAAAGCGCTGGCGGCGATTACCCCTCCGGTTCCGATGCCGACGGAGCTCGTCGAGAAAGAGACGGTCCTCCGACTCGGCGACAAGGAGATCCGGATTTTCTTTCTCGGGCGCGCCCACACCGGCGGGGACCTCGTCGTTTACCTTCCCCAGGACAAGATACTCTTCATGAGCGAGGCCTATCTAAACCGCATCTTTCCGGCGATGCGCTCGGCCTATCCCTCGGAGTGGGTCGAGATGATAGAGCGGGCGCAGGCGATGGACGTCGACGTATACGTCCCCGGACATGGATTCGTGGAGTCGAAGGAGATCCTCGAAGAAGAGCTCGAGACGTTCCGCCTCGCGGTCCAAAAGGTCGTCGCCGAGGGGAAGAGGCTCCACGGGCTCGGCCTCTCGTCCGGGGAGGCGCTTTCGCAGGCGGACTTCGGCGAGCTCGAAACCTGGAGCTTGTACGAAAGTCAGGCGCCGATCGCGATCCGGAAGGTGTACGAAGAGATCGAGGGAAAGCTTCGGTAGCTATCGAGCGAACTTCTCCCCGAGGAAGTCTCCATCGTTCCATCGCGGGCGCTCCGGAGACTCGGCAACCAGGTAGCCGATGAGGAACTCGAGCCGGGCGTAGTCGGCCCCGGCCTCGAAGTCCATCTCCTGCTCCATGTCGTCGGACGGATGGTGATAGCGGGTCACCATCCAGTCTCTCAGGATCTTCTCCCCGTCCACCTTGGGATTGCCGGTATCGGTCCCGACGAAGGCGTAGACAGCTGGTATGCCCTGGCGGACGAAGGAATACTGATCGCTTCGGATGAAGATCACTTCCTCCGGCATGAAGTCCGGGCTCAACTTCAGATCCAGCATGTCCGCGGCCCGGGTGACCGGCTTGAGGAGCGTCGAATGGTCGGCGCCGAAAGCCACGATGTCCCGCAGGGGATGGAACATGAGAACTCCGTCCATGTTCACGTTCGCGACGAGCTCGCCTTCGAACGATGGATGCCGAGCGAAGAAGTCGGATCCCAGGAGTCCGTTCTCCTCCGCGGTGACCGCGACGAATACGAGAGAGCGATCGGGTCGGGTCGGAAGCTCCCCGAACGCGCGGGCGACGGCAAGGAGCGTCGCGACACCCGAGGCGTTGTCGTAGGCGCCGTTGTAGATGTCGTCGCCGTCGCCGTTCCCCTCCGTGGCCTTCCTCCCTACGTGATCGAGATGCGACGAAAAGACCACGTGCTCTCCTGCCTTCTCCGGGCTGCCGCCCTCGAGCCGTGCAACCACGTTCTCGCTCCCGAAGTCGAAGACGACGCTCCGGCTTCTCACGATCGCCTCACGCGCCAGGTCGAAGCGAGGGGGGCCGGCCTCGTCCGTCAATCGCTCGAAGATCGTCTCGAGCGAGGAGGGACTTTCCCCGAAGAGACTTCGCGCCGCCTCGGGGCCGAGCATCCCGACAACCGCGAGCCCGCTCGCCGCGGAATGGGGCCGTCCGTTCGCTGGATCGATCCAGGTCATCGCCGGGGCGGACAGGAATCGACGCGTGACCGCCCAGGGCCGCCGCGCCTCGTCGGTGGGAGTCTGGATGAACAGGATTCCCACGGCGCCTTTCTCGATGGCGGTGGAAGCTCTGTTCTCGCGCGAGGAGTAGAACGCGCGCTCGGTCGAGCCGAACGACTCGGGCGCGCCCGAGAGAACGAGCAGGATCTTGCCCGAGGCGTCGATGTCCAAGAAATCGTCGTATCCGAGCTCCGGCGCCGAGATTCCGTAGCCGGCGAAGACCAGGGAGGCCCGGGTCTCCCGGTCCCCGGCTTCGAACGCCGGAACGAGGACATAGTCCTCTCCGAACCGCAGCGCGGTCGAGACCCCGTTCGGGCCGACGATGGCCATCGAGCAGCCCCTCTCGTCGAGGGACGCCCGCCGCAAGGGGACGGTTTGATAGTAGGTGCCGTCGTCACCCGCCGGAGCGAGACCCATGGACTCGAACTGGGCCCGGACGTATCGCGCGGCGAGGAGGTATCCGCGCGTGCCGGAGTCCCGCCCCTCGAGGAGGTCGTCCGCGAGAAAGCCCATGTGGGCCCGAATCTCTTCAGGACCGATGCTCTCGAGGACCGAATCGAGCTTCTCCGGCCGCGGCGCCCTCCGCTCGCAACCCAGGCAGAGCGCGAGAGCGCTCAGAAAGAGGTAGGATCGCGTCATCTCGTCGGCCTCCCGGCCGGCGATTATACGCGAGGGGGAGGAGACTCATGGACGCCGGCCTTACGGATCGAATTTTTCTCGTCACCGGAGCCTCGGGGGGCATCGGCGTCGAGACCGCGCGCGCCTTCGCCGCCGAGGGGGCATCGCTCATCCTGCACTACCAGAGGAACCGGGCGGGCGCGGAGTCGCTCGCGAAGGAGCTCGGAGTTCCTTCGATGGTGTTGCAGGCGGACGTCGGCTCGGAAGCCGACGTCGACAGGATGTACGCCGACGCGCTGTCGTTTTTTCCGCGAATCGACGGAATCGTGGTGAACGCGGGGATCTGGATCGCGGACGAGGTTCCGGTCCACCGTATGACGCTCGCTCAGTGGCAGAAGACCATGGAGACCGACCTCACGGGAGCCTTCCTCACCTGTCGAGGATTTCTCCGGCATATCGCGGACGCGCCGCGGGAAGAGGCCTCGATCGTCTTCGTCGCCTCGACCGCCGCCCTCTTCGGGGAGGAGAACCACGCCGACTACTCGTCGGCGAAAGCGGCGATGGCCTACGGAATGACGCGCAGCCTGAAGAACGAGATCGTGCGCCTCGCCCCTCGCGGCCGCGTCAACTGCGTCTGCCCTGGATGGGTCATGACTCCCATGGCGGCACAGTCCATGGCCGACCCCTCCGCGGTGAATCGGGTGACGGCGACGATGGCCCTCCAGAAGATAGCGACTCCGGAGGACGTGGCGAGGTCCATCGTGTTCCTGTCCTCCTCTCGTCTGGCCGGCCACCTCAGCGGGACGATTCTCCCGCTCGCGGGCGGAATGGAAGGCCGCTGGCTCCACCGGGATTGATCGATTGACGTCGTCGGCTCGACTGACCCGCCGCTTCTACCGCCGCGACCCGGTAACCCTCGCGAAGGCCCTTCTCGGGCAAATCCTCGTGAGAAGGCTGGAAGACGGCCGGGAGCTCGCGGGCAAGATCGTGGAGGTCGAGGCCTACCTCGGGGTCGAGGACCGAGCCGCCCATAGCTTCGGGGGCCGCCGCACCGCACGAAACGCCTCGATGTGGGGCGAGGCCGGCCACGCCTATGTCTACTTCACCTACGGGATGCACTGGTGCGTAAACGTGGTCGCCGACCGGGAGGAGGTCCCGACGGCCTGTCTGATTCGCGCCCTGGAGCCCCTCGTGGGGGTGGAGGAAATGAGAAAAAGGAGGGGTCGCGAGAGTGAGGTCGAGCTCTGCTCGGGCCCGGCGAAGTTGACGCAGGCGCTCGGAATCGACCGTGCGCTCGACGGTGTGGACCTGGTGGAGGGTGGCGAGCTCTATATCGTTCGGGGCCCGCGAGCCCGACGGCTCATCCGGCGGTCTCCCCGAATCGGCGTAGCTTATGCGAAGGAGTGGGCGAGGAAACCACTGAGGTTCTACTTCGAGGGTAGCCCGCACGTGAGCGGCTGGAAAAAGTTCGAGGGCGCCGTTCCCCCCAAGAAACGGCGCCCTCTTTCGCGCGGAGAGAAATCTAAAGCTTAGCTGCGGCGACGATAGGCCGCCAGGCTACCCAGTCCCAGGAGCAGGAGCAGCGCGCTCCCGGGCTCCGGAACACTAACCTGCTGGTTCGATACGTCCGCCTGGTCGATGTCGGCATCGAAGGCATTCGGTCCGGGAGTGCTCGTGAAGGTGACATCCCCGGCAGCCGCGATCTCGGTGTTGCCGTACGAGAAGGGCAGAAAGGGCACGCCGAAGAAGTAATCCACGATGTTCGGGTGTTTTTCATCGGGGCCGACGCCACTGAAGAACCACTGTTGCCCTAACAGTTCAAAATGGGCTTCGTCCATGGTGCCCACGAGAAGAGTTTCGGGAACGCCGGTCGGAGTCTCACAGAAGCCGTCGGCGTCACCGTCAATGAAACCGATGCACAACGCCTGGACCGCCCCGGTAATCCTGAAGAACGAACCCCCCCCAAACCACTGATACTCTTGTGCCACCTGCGTGGCGGTGGAGCCCGTCTGGAACTCCAGAATGCAACCCTGACACGTCACGGAGCCGAGAGGGTTGAAAGGGGTTTCCGAATTCCCGGATATGTTCGTGATCAAGATCGGAGTGGACGTGTAGGCGGGATTGACGGCCCCGCCATCAAACGAGATCACACCAACTCCCGCGCCACCGTCGTCAAACGTAATGGTCGGGACGCTTTCGGCCTTTGCGGCGAACAGAGCCACGGACGCGCCGACGACGAAAGTGGCTTTGAATTTACTTAAGCTGAGCATTTTAGATATCCTCCAAGTGGTTCCGACCCTCCATTCTGCAACCCCTGTGCCACTGGCATCGAACCCTCGAATGATACTTGTAAGTCGGTGCACAGAAGCAGCTTATGTCGGTTATCCCGGCTCCACGGTCTTTGAAGAGGACTCGGAGATAGGCGATGATTTGTAATGAAAGTCGACACCCCTACTCGGTGGGAAGCCTTATGCTGTTGACGAAACGCCACTAACCGTCTCGGGGAGGAGTGTCAGGTAGTCCTACATGTACCCCAGGAGCCTGGAAATTGGGAAAACGGGGGTTGGGTTGGGGAAAGTCTTATCGAAGGTCGACGCTGAAGCGGATGCGGGTATCACCCTCGAGAGCGAAGACGACGGAGCGGTCATCGAGGGAGACGGGTCGTCCCGACTCGACCCTGAGGGAGCCTGGGACGATGCGGTCCGTACCGCGGAAGTCGAAACGCCAGAGGCCATGCCCCACCGTTCCCGGCTCCAGGTAGGCTTCGAAACGATTCGTTCCCGGCTCTGCCGAAACCCGGTGGACGACGGGCCCACCGGTTCCAACCTGTTGGACCTGCGCATCGTTCACGATGACGAAGCCAGAGACAGGACGTCGCGGTCGTTCCAGGGTCAATTCGGTCTGGTAGCTGACGGCACGCATCCCCGAGTCGTCGCCGGCACTGAGCAAAACGCCCGTCGATGCGCTGGCTGCATTGTTGCTCGGGACGGGATCGGCCTCCCGGCCGAAGGCGTTGACTCGATTCACCAGGGGGCCGGGCTGGGCGGTTGCGTATACGACATCGACGATAAGAGTGGCGACACCGCCATTCGCGATCGTTCCCAATGAGCAGGAAAGAGTCGTGCTGCCTCCGCAGGAGGGATTCGTGCCAATCAGACGCACGCCACTCGGAAGGGTATCCGACGCCACCACGGCGGTTGCGGTCGCAGGACCGCGATTGGTTACGCGAATCGTGTATCGAATCGGCTGATTGATCCGGACCGACGCCGGGCTCCCGCTCTTGGTAACGACTAGATCCGCGCCTGACACGCTCGTCGTGGGCCGCGTCGTTGTGCTGGGGGCCGAAGTCGTGGTCGATGGCGCGCTGGTCGTCGTGGTGCTGCCGGCGGACGTCGTCGTAGAAGGTGCGCTGGTTGTCGTGGAGGTACCCACGGACGTCGTCGTCGATGGCCTCGTGGTCGTCGAGGGCGTGCTCGTGGTCGTGGAAGTGCCCACGGACGTCGTTGTGGATGATGAGCTGGGGACCGAAGTGGTTGTCGAGCTACCGACGACGGTGGTGGTGCTGCTGCTGGTTCCGACACTCGTCGTGGTCGAGCTTCCCACGACGGAAGTCGTCGTCGAGCTGCCGATGACGGTCGTCGTCGAGCTGCCGAAAACCGTAGTCGTGGAGCCGAAAACTGTAGTCGTCGAGCCCCCGATGACCGTCGTCGTCGAGCCTCCTCCAACGACCGTCGTGGTGCTGAAGATCGTGGACGTGCTACCCCCGCCGGTGGTCGTCGTCGTCGACGACGTGACACCACCGATTGCCGTGGAGGTCGACGAGGGCGGATTGGACGTCGTGATTCCGCCTATGGGGCTCGACGTCGTGGGGTCCGACCCGCCGCCTCCGGACAACAGGAGGGCTGCTCCGGCGCCGCCGCCGATGCCGGCGATGATGCCGACGGTCTTCCCGCTGAATCCCCCGCCGCCCGCCCCGCCCTCGGAGCCGGTAACGCTCATGAACCGCGAGATCCCCTCCGACTGGAATCCCGGGGGCATCTGCGGAACGCCGCTACGGGTGGCGCCGATGGTGATATCGGGATTCTCGCCCGTGTAGTAGGCGGTCTCGGGGTCGCGTTCCTTGCACTCCGCTCCCGACGCTACGGGGACGTTGCGTTCCTCGCTTCGAAAGGCGGTGTAGCTCAAGGTGACGAGCTCGATGTAGTAGGTGACTCCCGCGGTGCTGGAGTCGGCTTTCGGGGCGATGGCGCGCCCCCGACCCTGGCCCAGGGTGAGCTCGACGTAGTAGTAGTCCGGATGGTCGGCGGAGCGGAAGTAGAACTTGACGGTCTGGATGTCCTCGGGAGGCACGAACGAGGACTGGATCATCAGAAACTCGTCGACGGGCCAGCACTCGATCGGATCGTGGACGATCTCGACCTCGCCCTGGGCTCCGAACGCGAGCCCGCTCCAGACGAGCATCAATGCTGAAAACCAGCGGCACCGCTTCAACCTACACGCCTCCACTTGGGGGGAAACCACATCGTCGCACCACGGGTGCACGTTTGTCAACGTGTCCGGGGGGTAGTTCAGCCGCGGTCTTTGAGGACCCGCTGTGCGGCGTTCGACCCGCAGGCGCCGGTGATGCCGCCGCCGGGATGAGTCGCCGCACCCGCGAGGTAGAGGCCCGCGAGGGGAGTCTCGTAGCGGGACCAACCCGGGACGGGGCGCATGAAGAACATCTGGTCGAGCGCCATCTCGCCCTGGTGCCAGTTGCCTTCGGGAAGACCCAGCTCGCGCTCGTAATCCGCGGGGGTCCAGAGATGTTGGTGGAGGATCGATCCCTTCACGTTCGGCGCGTACTCCGAGATCCGATCCAGGATCGCCGAGGTCAGGGCGTCTTTCGAGCTCGTCCAGCTCCCCTCGCGCAGACGGTACGGAGCGAATTGGGCGGTGACGCTCACGACGTGTTTCCCCTCGGGGGCGAGTCCGCGGTCGACCAGTGAGGGAATGACGATGGTGAGAAGGGGTCTCTCCGAGAACTTGCCGTACTTCGCGGCGTCGTAGGCGCGCTCGTAGTCGTCGAGGCTCTCGCCAATCTGGATGAGGGCGCGGTGATGTTCCGCCGCCTGCTTTCCTGGCCGGCACCGGAAGTCGGGAAGCTCCGAGACGGCGAGGTTCAGCTTCGCGGTGACGCCGCGGTAGCGGATCTTGTCGATCTCGGACACGAAAGTCGGAGGAAGGTCCGTCGGGCTTCCGATCTCGCGGAACGTGGTCCGCGGAGCGAGCCCCGACAGAACCACGGAAGCGCGGATGGACTCGCCGCTTTCGAGGGCGACCCCGACGGCGCGCCCGTCCTCGACGAGGAGCCGGGAGACCCGGGCGCCGGTGCGAATCGCGCCGCCGCGCGCCTGGAAGGATTTCGCGAGAGCCTGGGTCACGCCGCCCGAGCCCCCGCGCGCGATCTTCCGAGGGGACAGGTTCTGGTACAGATAGAGAGCGGACGTTCCCGACGACTTCGCCCCGAGGCAGACGCCCTCGAGAGCGCCCGCGGCGACCGCGGCTTTCACCAGAGGATGCTCGAACCACTCGTTGAGGAAGTCCTCGAGCCCCATCGGGAGGATCCTCAGGAGCTCATGCATCGGCCGGGCGCCCAGCTGCCGGAAGCCCCAGCCGAGACGCAGAAGGTCGAGGAGGTCAGTGCCGGTCTCGATCGAAGGCTGCGGCGCCGGCTTCGAGAAAAGCGGCTTCAGAAACCCCGAGATCTTCTCGACCAACTCGACGAACCGGGGGTAAGCCTCGGCATCCTTCGCGGAATACTTCCGGATCTCGGAAGCGCTCTTTCCCGCGTCTCGATGAAGAAGAAGGCCCGACCCCTCGCGGGAGGGCGCGAACACGAAGGGATCGAGTGCGAGGAGCTCGAGGCCCTGCCGCTCGAGCTCGAGGTCCGCAATCACCGAAGGCAGCAGAAGCCCGCAGTTGTCGGGTCCGACCGAGGCGCGAAATCCCGGCGCGAACTCCTCCGTCGAGGCGAGGCCCCCGACGACGTTCCTCTTTTCCAGCACGAGGACTTTCATCCCCGCGCGAGCGAGATAGCCCGCGGCCGTGAGTCCGTTCGCGCCCGAACCGACGACGATGGCGTCGGTCATGAAGCGTCCTTCAGCATTTCGAGGGCGGCGAGCTTTCCCGGGGCGCCCATGACACCGCCACCCGGGTGGGCGCCGGAGCCAGCGAGGTAGAGCCTGTCGATGGGGGTGCGGAACTGGGCCCAGCCGGCGACGGGTCGCAGGAAGAAGAGCTGATCGAGGCTGAGCTCGCCGTGGAAGATGTTCCCTTCGGTGAGACCGATCCTCTGCTCCATGTCCCATGGCGAGAGCACCTGACGGCCGATGATGGCCTTCTTCAGGTTGGGCGCGTACTGCGAAAGCGTGTCGACGACGGCGTCTCCGAACGCCTCGCGCTTCTGCTCCCAGGTAGTCCCCGGCTTCAGCTTGTACGGAGCGTACTGCACGAAGATGGACATCACGTGCTTTCCCGGAGGGGCCAGGGAAGGATCGATCAGCGTCGGGATCATGACGTCCATGTAGGGCCGGCTCGAGAAGTCGCCATACTTGGCTTCGTCGTAGGCGCGCTCGATGTAGTCCATGCTCGGGCTGATCGAGATCGCGCCTCTCAGGTGAGGCCCCTCTCCGGGAAGGCAAGTGAAGTTTGGAAGCTCGGAGACCGCCAGGTTCACCTTACCCGACGAGCCGCGGATCTTGAAGCGCTTTACGTCGGTGACGAACTCCGCGGGAAGGTCTTTCTCCTCCACCAGCTTGAGAAACGTTCTCTTGGGGTCGGCGGTCGAGGCGACCTGGTCGGCCTCGATCTCTTCGCCGCTCTCGAGAACGACCCCTGTGGCGCGGCCGTTCCGGGTGAGGACACGGGCCACGCCGGCGCTCGTCCGTACCTCCGCTCCCAGGCTCCGCGCGGACGAGGCGATGGCATCGGCCACCGACCCCATCCCTCCCTTGGCGAACCCCCAGGAGCGCGAGACGCCGTCGATCTCCCCCATGTAGTGATGGAGGAGAACGTAGGCCGAGCCGGGAGAGCGAGGGGAGAGAAACGTTCCGATGATGCCGCTCGCCGACATCGTCGCTTTCAGAAAATCGCACTCGAACCAGCGGTCGAGATAGTCGGCGGCGGACGAGGTCATGAGGCGCGCGAGATCGTAGAACTTTCGGTCGCCCAGGCTCTTGACGTGCTTCGCGAGCTGATTGAATCCCGCGAGATCGGAGGGACGGAGAGAGGTCGGCTCCGGAGGCCGCATCATCAGGAGCTCTCGCACCGCCCGCGCCATGTGGTGCATGTGGAGCCCGAAACGGCCGTAGTTGTCGGCATCTTTTCGGGAGAAGCGCGCGATCTCCATGCGCGTCTTCTCGGAGTCGTGCCAGCGGGCGAGGTAGCGACCGTCGGGAAGCGGAGTGAACGTTCCGTCGAGCGACAGGAGCTGCAAGCCGTGCTTCGCCAGCTCGAGCTCTTCGATGATCTCCGGGCGCAGCAGACTCACCACGTACGAGAAGACCGTGAACTTGAACCCGGGGACGATTTCCTCGGTCACGGTCGCGCCGCCTACGAGCTCGCGTTTTTCGAGGACGACGACTTTCTTCCCCGCCCGCGCCAGATACGCCGCGGCGATGAGACCATTGTGGCCCGCACCGACTACGATGCAGTCGTACTTGCCCATATGGTGAGACATCATATTGCATTGTGGACAGAAAGCAAAGTAGACTGATTCGATCCGTGGAGGTTTGTCCAGATGGCCGTCGGCACCCCATTTCATTCGAGAACCGAGCCCCTCTGTACCAGCCTGCGCTGGAAACAGTGGTCGGGGTACTTCGTCGCCGTCGCCTACGACGACTTCCACGACCCCGAGTACCACGCCATTCGCACCGGCGCCGGCCTCATCGACGTTTCTCCTCTTTATAAGTACGACATCCAGGGGCCGGACGCCGTCCGCCTCGTGGACCGCCTCATCACCCGCGACGCTTCGAAGTGCCAGGTCGGGCAGGTCCTCTACGCCGCCTGGTGCGACGAGGGCGGGAAGGTCATCCAGGATGGCTGTTTCCAGAGGCTTTCGAAGGATCACTTCCGCGCCAGCGCGGCCGATCAATCCCTCGTGTGGTTCCGGCTCAACGCCGAAGGGATGGACGTCCAGATCGAAGACGTTTCGGAGAAGTACGCCGCTCTCGCTCTCCAGGGTCCGCGCTCGCGAGAAGTCCTGGAGAGAATCTGGAGCAAGGACCTTTCGAAGCTGGGCTTCTTCCGGCTGGGCACGACCGAGCTCTCGGGCGTTCCCGCGGTCGTGACCCGGACGGGATACACCGGCGACCTGGGCTACGAGATCTGGGCGGAGGCCACCCACGCGGAGAAGCTCTGGGACGCGGTCGTCGTCGCGGGCGAAGGCCTCGGTCTCGAGCCCGCGGGAATCGTCGCACTCGACCGCGCGCGGCTCGAAGCGGGCTTCCCGCTCATCGATGTCGACTTCTGGAACGCGGAGAAGGTCTTCGTCGAGAGCCAGAAATCGTCCCCCTACGAGATCAACATGGGCTGGGCGGTGAATCTCAAGAAGCCGCACTTCGTCGGAAAGCCCGCCCTGGTCGCGGAGCAGAAGAAGGGCACCGAGCGCTTCCTCGTGGGGATCGAGGTGACGTTCCGCGAGATCGAGCGGCTCTACACTCTCGAATCCCTCGCGCCTCAGCTCACGAACGAGGTCTCGCGCGTGGGAGTTCCCGTCTACTCCGGCGGCCGCCAGGTGGGGAAGGCTACGTCGAGCGGGTGGTCGACTCTCCTGAAGAAATTCATCGCCCTCGCGACCGTCGATCGCGGATACGAGGCCCCGGGAACTCCTCTCGATCTGGAGTTCACCGTCGAGTACGTGAGAAGGCGCGCCCACGCTCACGTCGCCGCCCTTCCGTTCTTCGACCCGGAGCGAAAGCGGAGCGTTCCTTGAGAGCACGGATGGAAATCCTCGAGCCCGCCCTGGTCTCGAGGATCGTGGACGAGGCGCTCTCGGTCCTGGAAAAAACCGGGGTCCTCGTCGAGAACCCGCACGCGTTCGCGCGGCTCGTCGACGTCGGCTTCGAGGGAAACGAGGAGACCCACCGAATCACCTTTCCACGAAAGGCGCTCGAGGAAGCTCTCGCCTCGGCGCCGTCGTCGCTGACGCTCCACGATCGGGACGGGAATGCCGCGGCCACGCTCGAAGGGGACAACGTCCACTTCGTGCCGGCCTCCTCGGCGCTCCGGATCCTCGACCGCAAGACGCAGGAGATCCGCGAAGGGGACTCGAGGGATTTCGTCGACTACGTGAAGATCGCGGACGGACTCAAGAACATCTCGTACCTCTCGACCGCGTTCATTCCCCGGGACATTCCCCAGGACATCGCCGACGCCTGGCGTCTCTACATGGTGCTCTCGTTCTCGAAGCGGCCCATCGTCTCCGGCGCTTTCACCCATTTCGGCGTTCCCCGGATGGGCGAGATCATGAGCTACTTTCGCGAGGGCAGGGAAGACCTGGTGAAGAGACCGATGTCGATCTTCACCTGCTGCCCCAACACCCCTCTTCGATGGGGCGAGGATCCAATCAGCAACATCATCGACTGCGCGGAGTGGGGGATCCCGATCGAGATCGTGCCCGTGCTGCTCCTCGGGATGATCTCCCCTTCGACCACCGTGGGAGCGCTGGTGCTCCATACCGCGGAAGTCGTGAGCGGTCTCGCCATCGCCCAGAAGATCCGTCCGGGGACCCCCGTTCTCTTCGGAGGCGCTCCCGCGAGCTTTCACATGCGGCTCATGACGAACCCCATGACCGCGGTCGAAGCGCTCCAGGTCTACTGCGGCTACGCCCAGGTGGCGAAGTACCTGAAGCTTCCCTGCCAGGCGTACATGGCGCTCTCGGACTCCAAGTTCAACGACCCCCAGGCGGGCTTCGAATCGGGAACGGGGGCGTTCCTCGCGGCGCTCGCGGGAATCAACTCGGTTTCGGGTCCGGGGATGCTCGACTACGTGAACTGCTTCAGCCTCGAGAAGCTCACGTTCGACGACGAGATAGTGGCCCACGCGAAGCGGTTCGTGAGGCCGGTCGAGGTCCGGGACGATCTCCCCACCCAGCCTCTCATCGACGAGCTCGTACGCGACAAGCACCTGATGATGTCCGAGCACACCCTCGAGCACTGGCCCGAGGAGCTCTATCTCCCGGGCCCGATGGTCGACCGCACGAACTGGGATCAGTGGAAGGGAGAGGGCGAGAAGACGTTCCGCGATCGCGCGGCCGACGTCATCGCCGAGTGTCTCGAAAACTACGAGGTGGAGCCTCTCGAAGACAAGCTCCACTCCGAGATCCGCGACATGTTCCGGCGGACGGCGGACGACAAGAACGTTCAGCTGCCCGCCTTCGAGTAAAACGACATGACGGACTACGCGTTGATGAATCAACTCCTCTACGAGGGGAAACACAAGGAAGTCAAAGCCATGACGGAGGAGGCCCTCGCCTCCGGCCTCGACGTCGACGAAGTCCTGGAAGACGGCCTGATCGCCGGAATGCGGGTCGTGGGCGAGGACTTCAAGCACAACCGCATCTTCGTGCCGGAGGTGCTCCTCGCCGCCCGGGCGATGAAAGCGGGAATGGCGGTTCTCCGGCCGCTTCTGACCGCGCGCAAGGATGCGGGAAGCCAGGGTACGGTCGTCATGGGAACGGTGAAGGGGGACCTTCACGACATCGGAAAGAACCTCGTGGGGATGATGGCGGAAGGCGCCGGGTTCACCATCGTGGACCTCGGAACCGACACCAGCGCCGACGAGTTCATCCGCGCCGTCACCGACAACGACGCGGCGATCCTGGGAATGAGCGCCCTTCTCACGACGACGATGATCTACATGAAGACCGTGGTCGACACCGTGCGCGGCAAGGGCCTGGACGTGAGGATCGCCGTCGGCGGCGCTCCCGTGACCCAGCAGTTCTGCAACGACATCGGAGCCGACGGCTATGCCGCCGACGCCGCGAGCGCCGTCGAGCTCTTCAAGAAGCTCGTCGCTGCCCGAAAGGAAGCCCGGGCAGCCGTCGGGTAAACCATGTCTCGTCTTTTCGTCGACCACCGAGAGGCCCCCGTCGCCGCGGGCGCGACGCTCTTCGACTGCGCGGAGGCGATCGGGATCCAGGTGCCCACCTCCTGCGTGAAGCAGGGCAAATGCCGGGAGTGTCTTCTCGAGGTCGAGGAAGGAGGCGAGCTTCTCACGGAGAGGACGCCCGAGGAGGATCACCTCGACGGCAGATTTCGGCTCGCTTGCCGCACACGCATAGTGGGCGAGGGCATCGTCCGCTGCCACACGATGCGGCGGGGATCGATGAGGGTCGTCGACGACGCGAACGATTTACCCGAGGTCGAGCTTCGGCTGGACCCCCGGGTCGCCCGCGGCTACGGGATCGCGCTCGACCTCGGCACCACCACGGTCGCGATGCGCCTCTACAATCTCGAGACCGGCGCTCTCGTCGCCAGCCAATCGTTCGAGAACCCGCAGCGCTTCGGGGGCTCCGACATCATGGCGCGCATCCACTACGACACCCATCACAAGGGCAGGCTCCTTCAAAGGACTCTCCTGGGCTACCTGGAGCACGCCATCGAGAGGTTTCCGGTCCCGCCCGAGGCCATCGTGGAGATGGCCGTGGCCGCGAACACCACGATGCGGGATCTCTTCTTCGGCCTCGACGTGCACTCGATCGGGCAGAAGCCCTACCGCTCCTCGACCGAGCACGATCTGAGAGCCGGGAAGAGAAGCACGACCGCCGTCGCGACCGAAGCGAAGCGGCTCCGGCTTCCCATCCACCCCGAGGCGCGGGTCTACGGCCTTCCTCTTCTCGGAAGCCACGTGGGAGCGGATGCCTCCGCTTGCCTTCTCGCGACCGGTCTCGCCGAGCGGGAGGACGTCTCGGTCGTCATGGACATCGGGACCAACACCGAGCTCATCGTGGGGAATCGCGACCGGATCGTCGCCGCCTCCTGCCCCGCCGGCCCGGCGTTCGAAGGGGGCGGTGTCGACGGCGCCATCGAGCGCGTCGCTATCGCGGACGACGGCCGCGTCTCCTTCCAGGTGATCGGCGACGCCGAGCCCCAGGGAATCTGTGGCTCGGGACTGGTGGACCTCCTGTCCGAGCTTCTCCGCACGGGAAGGATGAACGCCCAGGGCCGCTTCGGCGAGGGAGCCTCCCGGTTCGTCGTCGACCCGGCGCACGACATCTTCTTCACCGAAATGGACGTCAACGAGCTCGCGCAGGCGAAGGGCGCGAACGTGGCCGGGCTCCGAATCGCTCTCGATGTCTTCGGAATTGGCCTCGAGGACATCGAGCGCTTCTACCTCGCGGGAGGCTTCGCCCGTCACATCGACCCCGACGCAGGGCGCCGCATCGGTCTA
>DAISKN010000083.1:0-14672 GCA_036820975.1 Acidobacteriota bacterium
CGAAGCGGCGCTCGCGCCGATGACGAGCGCCGGAGCCGAAGGTGGGGCCTCCGGCGCGAAGCGGTCGAAGATGTACAGGTCGGGCGGCGGCCCGGTGGCCGGGTCGCCGGGCTTCAGAAGCTCCAGCGACACTCTGGGATCGAGGCCCAGAAGCGTCTCCAGGGTCTCGTTCCCCGCGGTCACCAGCACGACCCTGGCCTTCCGCGGCGAGCCGAGGTAGGCATAGGCGACGTTATCGATCTCGAAGCCGTCGCCGGGCGCGTCGATGAGGACCCGCACCGGACCTTGGGAGAAACTCTCGAGATCCAGACTCTCGCCCAGGACCTGTCCCGCGGCGAGCGGGACGGCGCGCTGCATCGTCTGCCCGGCGGCCCCGTCGATTCTGAGAACGACCCGCTTCGGCGACGCGGAGTGGTTCGTCAGCTCGAGAAACGCCTCGAACCGGTCCGGCTCCGCCGGCACCGGTCGAAGATCGAAAGCGGTCACACCCACGTTGTCCACGGGCTCGAACACGGAGATGACCTGAACCCCCGAGGGCGCTTCCCTCACCATGACCCCGTCGGTGATGAAGTAAATCTCCGTCCCGGGATCCGAGAACAAGAGGGGATCCGCCGATGGGAAAGCCGAGGTCTCGTGGAGCGACACCGAAAGCCCCTCGAGCCTCTCGAGAGCGCTCCGGCGGCTTCCGAACTCCGCCCCCACGAGTCGCCCCGCGGTGTCCGTCACCAGGTACTCGCTCGAGGCGCTTCCTTCCGTGAGCAGATCCCGGGCGATGCCGAGGGCTCTATCGAAGCGCGTCTCCCCCGAACCCGTCAACGCTCCCATCGTGGGCGAATCGTCGACCACGACGGCGATGCGGCGGGCCTTCCCCGACAGGGCCTCGATCTCCGGCTTTCCGAGCGCCGCCGCGAGCGCCAGCCCCGCCGCGAGCGCGATCAGAAGCGAGACCAGCCACCGCCAGAAATCCGAGCGCCGCTTCCTCTCCTTCAGAACCCGCTGCCAGATGAAGGTAGAGGGAACCACCACCCGCTGCGGCGGCGGCTTGAGCCAGTAGAGGAAAGCGATGATTCCCGCCGTGAGCGCGAGGAGAAGAGCCACGGTCGAAGAGGCGAGCCCGAAGAAGCTCATCGCAGAAACCGATCCTGACGGAAGATCTGTATGACCAGGTCCTCGAAGGGGATCGATGTATCCGTCCTGACGTATCCCCAGCCGTACTTCGTGCAATAAGCCTCGATGCCCGCCTGGTGCTTCTTCATCTCGTCTTCGTATGCGGAGAGAAGTGTCGGCGAGACGCGGAGGCGGTGAGCGCTGCCGTTCTCCGAATCCACCAGCATGGCCTCATCGGGGAAATGCGGCTTCATCTCCTCGGGGCTCAAGATCTGGACGTTGAAAACGTCGTGCCGCTGGAACCGGAGGAAGTCGAATGCGGGCTCGAGCCCCGCGGGATCCATGAAGTCGGACGCCACGACCACGAGCCCCCGGCGCCGCTTCGAGCCGAAGTAGGTTCGAAACGTCCGATGGAGCGACGTCTCCCCCGTCATGGACATGCGATCGAGAAAGGTGAAGATGCGCCAGATCTGGTTCCGGCCCCGCTTCGAGGCGATCTGCTCCGATACCCCGTTGGAATAGCCGATCACGCTGACCCGATCGAGATTCAGAAGACCGATGTAGGCGAGCGCCGCCGCCACCCGCCGCGCGTAGTCGAACTTCCTCGGCTCGCCGAAGTCCATGGAGAGGCTCGAGTCGACGAAGAGGTAGATCGGAAGGTCCGCCTCCTCGTCGAAGATTCGCAGGATGAGCTTGTCGAGCCGGAGAAACGCCTTCCAGTCGACGTCCTTGGTATCGTCGCCGCTCACGTAGGGTCGGTAGTCGGCGAACTCGACTCCGGTCCCCTTCTTTCGCGCGCGATGCTCGCCCCGCATGTGACCCGGCAGCATGCGGCTCGAGATGAGCTTCAGGTACTCGAGCTTCTTCATGAACTCTTCGTCGAAGAGCGTGCTGACGGCGGCCATGGGCGGCCCGCATTATAGACGAAGCAGGGCTCGCGGAAAGGTTCGTGAAAGGAAGGGTTTGGGATAAGATCCCCGCCCTGTGGAGGGAAGCGAAGACGACCCATGAGCACCCTTTCGAACTCGGTAGCGGAGCGGCGCGGATTCGGTGAGACCTCGAGGCGGGACGGGTGGTGGGTTCAGCCCCTCCTGACCTTCCTCGGTCTTTCCGCTTTTCTCGCCTACGCCAACTGGGCGGCGTTCCAGGGAGAGCACTACACCTACGGGAACTACCTCTCGCCGTTCTACTCTCCGGAGATCTTCGGCGATTCCCCCCATAGCTGGTTCGGACCGAAGCCCTCCTTCTGGCCCGGGTTTCTGCCGTTCTCGCCCGCTCTCCTGATCCTCTGGGCGCCCGCCGGCTTCCGGCTCACGTGCTACTACTACCGGGGCGCTTACTACAAGGCGTTCTGGGCGGATCCTCCGAACTGCGCCGTGGGAGAGCCCAGGAAATCCTACTGCGGCGAGAACTCGCTTCCCTTGATCCTGCAGAACGTCCATCGCTACTTCCTGTATTTCGCGCTCCTGTTCCTTCTGGTCCTCGCGCACGACGCCTGGAAGGGGATCTGGTTTCTCGATCCGGCGACCGGAACCGAGAGGCTCGGACTCGGCGTCGGAAGCCTCGTCCTGACGTTGAACGTCGTTTTCCTCGGCGGATACACCTTCGGCTGTCACTCGCTGCGCCACCTGGTGGGCGGATTTCTGGACAGGCTCTCGGGCGCTCCGCTGCGCAAGCGCGCCTACGGCTGCTCGAGCTGGCTCAACCAGCGCCACATGAAGTGGGCCTGGACGAGCCTGGTTTGGGTCGCGTTCTCGGACGTCTACGTTCGCCTCTGCTCGATGGGTGTGATCTCCGACTGGAGAATCCTCTGATGGCCGAGGTGTCGAAGATCCACGAGCACGACGTTCTCGTCATCGGCGCGGGAGGAGCCGGGCTCCGGGCCGCGATCGAGGCTTCGGCCGAGGGGGCGAAGGTCGGACTCGTCTGCAAGTCGCTTCTCGGGAAAGCCCATACGGTGATGGCCGAGGGAGGCATCGCCGCGGCCCTCGCGAACGTGGACGAGAGGGACGACTGGAGAACCCATTTCGCCGACACCATGCGCGGGGGCCAGTACGTCAACAACTGGCGCATGGCGGAGCTCCACGCCCGCGAGGCCCCGGATCGGGTGAGGGAGCTCGAGGCCTGGGGCGCGGTCTTCGACCGCACGCCGGATCAGAAAATCCTCCAGAGGAACTTCGGAGGGCACAAGTACCCGCGGCTCGCCCACGTGGGCGATCGCACCGGGCTCGAGATGATCCGCACGCTTCAGGATCACGGAATCCACCTCGGGATCGACGTTTACATGGAGTGCACGGTGGTGCGGCTCATCAAGCACGGCGAGCGGGTCGTCGGCGCCTTCGGCTACGACCGCGAGCGGGGGCACTTCCGCGTCTTCGAGGCCAAGGCCATCGTGCTCGCCACCGGGGGCGTCGGCCGAGCCTACAAGATCACCAGCAACAGCTGGGAGTACACCGGCGACGGGCACTCCCTCGCGTACCACGCGGGCGCCGATCTGATCGACATGGAGTACCTCCAGTTCCACCCGACGGGAATGGTCTGGCCTCCGAGCGTGCGCGGCATCCTGGTGACCGAAGGCGTTCGCGGCGAGGGCGGGGTCCTGCGCAACAACCAGGGCCGGCGGTTCATGTTCGACGACATCCCCGATCTCTACAAGAGCCAGACCGCCGACAACGAAGAGGAAGGCTGGCGGTACACCCTGGGCGACAAGAGCGCCCGGCGTCCGCCCGAGCTCCTCACGCGCGACCACGTCGCCCGCTGTATCGTGCGCGAGATCCGTGAGGGCCGCGGGAGCCCGCACGGAGGCGTCTTTCTCGACATCTCCTGGATCAAGGATCGGATCTCGAACGCGCCGGAGCACATCAAGCGAAAGCTCCCCAGCATGTACCATCAGTTCAAGGAGCTCGCGGGAATCGACATCACCAAAGAGCCGATGGAGGTAGGACCGACGACCCACTACGCCATGGGCGGAGTGCGCGTCGACGGCGACACCCAGATGTCGACCGTCCCCGGCCTTTTCGCCGCCGGCGAATGCGCCGCCGGACTTCACGGGGCGAACCGCCTCGGCGGGAACTCGCTTTCGGATCTCGTGGTTTTCGGGAAGCGCGCCGGCGAGCATGCTGCGCGCTTCGCGCGCGAGCACGGGAGCCGGGCGACTTTCGGACGAGAGCAGGAGGAGCAGGTCGAGGAGGCCTCCAGGTGGGCTCTTCTGCCTCTCGAGCGGCAGGACGCGAGCGACGGCCACGGGGCCTACGCCATCCAGCACGAGCTCCAGGAGAAGATGCAGGAGTTCGTGGGCATCGTCCGGAACGAGAACGAAATGAAGAAAGGCCTCGAGGTGGTCGCGGGATTGAAGAAGCGGAGCGCCAAGGTCGCGGCGCCGGGAAACCGCGAGTACAACCCGGGGTGGCATACCGCTCTCGACCTCGAGAATCTCCTCACCGTTTCCGAGGCCATCGCCCGGGCCGCGGTCGAGCGCAAGGAGAGCCGGGGCGCCCACTTCCGGGAGGACTTTCCCGCGAAGGACGCGGCCTGGGGGAAGACGACGCTCGTGCTGCGGAAGGGCAAGGACGGCGAGATGGAGCTCCTGCGGGAGCCGATCCCGGAGATGCCGGCTGCGTTGAAGCAGATAATCGAGGAGAATAAATAATGACGCAGGCGACGTTCCGGATCTGGCGCGGGGGCCGGGAGAGCGGCGAGCTCAAGGACTACACGACCGACGTCACCGAAGGGATGGTGGTCCTCGACGCGGTGCACCAGATCCAGGCGGAGTCGGCGAGCGACCTCGCGGCGCGCTGGAACTGCAAAGCCGGCAAGTGCGGCTCCTGCTCGGCGGAGATCAACGGGATGCCTCGGCTCATGTGCATGACCCGGCTCTCGGACATCAATCTCGACGAGCCCGTGGTCATCGAGCCCATCCGCGCCTTTCCCCGGATCAGGGACCTGGTGACCGACGTCTCCTGGAACTTCGAGGTCAAGAAGAGGATCAAGAAGTTCAAGCCGCGGCCGCCGGATGCCGCCGACGGGACCTGGCGGATGGCCCAGGAGGACATCGACCGGGTGCAGGAGTTCCGGAAATGCATCGAGTGCTTCCTGTGCCAGGACGTCTGCCACGTGCTCCGCGACCACGGAAAGCACCAGGAGTTCATCGGCCCGAGGTTCCTGGTGTACGTGGCCGCTCTCGAGATGCATCCCCTGGACACCGAAAACCGCCTCGGGGAGCTCAAGGACGCGATGGGCGTCGGCTACTGCAACATCACCAAATGCTGCACCAAGGTCTGTCCCGAGCACATTACCATCACGGATAATGCGATAATCCCGCTCAAGGAGCGGGTGGTCGACGAGTTCTACGATCCCCTGAAGAAGCTGTTTCGAATCTTCGGCGCCCGATAGCGGAAGACGAGCGTGGCTGAGTTCAGACTGAAGGCGATCCAGAGAGAGGCGATCCGATCGGCGCTCGACAAGGCGGTCTGGTACCGGGCTTTGAACGAGCCGCTCGAGGCGGAGAGCATCTGCCGCGACGTTCTCGAGATCGACCCCGACAACCAGGAGGCGCTCGCCGCGCTCCTTCTCGCCCTCACCGACCAGTTCACCCGCGGGCTCAAGAACCGCTATCGCGAAGCGAAGGAGCTCTCGGAGCGCCTCACCAGCGAATACGACCAGGAGTACTACGCGGGAATCATCAGCGAGCGCCGCGCAAAGTGCCAGTATCACCAGGGCACTCCCGGGGCGGGGCATCTGGCGTACGGGGGGATCAAAGCGGCGATGGCCCACTACGAGCGGGCCGAGAAGGTGAGACCGCCGGGAAACGACGACGCCCTCCTCCGCTGGAACGCCTGTGCCCGCCTGCTCATGCATTCCCCCGACATCCGTCCCGAGCCCGCCACGGCCCACGAGCCGGTCGAGCTCGAATAGTTACCGGCGGCGCGTCGTTTGACGGATCCCCTTTCATTTGTTGAAATAGAGTCCGCTTACGTCCCATTCCCTGACAAGAATCGCCGTTTCGGGGGATTCGTATGAGCTCGACCCGCAGCGCGGGGCTGCGCGTTCTCGCGTGGCTGTGCCTTTCCGTTCTCACGTTGCCTCGAGGCGCGGAAGCGCAGAAATGCACGGACCCCAGTTTCCAGGTCCCAGGCTTCACCGAATCGAGCGGCGGCGTGGAGCCGCGGGAGATGGCGCTCGCGAGCTTCAACCACGACGCTTTTCCAGATCTCGCTGTGGTCAACAGCTCATCGAACGAGGTGGGAATCCTGTGGGGAGATGGGTCGGGCTTCACCCTGCACAAGTCGATTTCCTACTCCAGAATGATCTCCGACGTCATCGCCGCCGACTTCGATAACGACGGATGGGACGACGTCGCGGTGTCGGGTACCGGCGACGATTTGGTCTACGTAAGCCTCTCCGATCGCTCGGGAGACTTCCAATCCGCCGTTGGATTCGACGGCGGAAAGCAGCCGACGGCGCTCACGTTCGGCGACTACAACGACGACGGCGATGTCGATATCGCGGTGTTCTCGAGCACTAATCTCGAGGTCACGATCCTCAAAGGCGATGGTACCGGGGATTTTTCTTCCCTGTTCTTCACGTTCCCCATGCCCGGCGCATCTCAAATGACGACAGGAGATGTCAACCCGGACGGAGTTCCCGACGTCGTCGCCGCCGACTCGAACACCAACCAGATTCACACCGCTCTCGTGGACAAGTCGGGCGGGCTCCGTGACTTCAAGAGCATGACTCCGGGCGCGTCCAACCCCGATGGGCTCGCTCTCGGTGACTTCAACGAGGACGGCGTCCTCGACCTGGTGACGGTGAGCGCTTCGGCTCGTGAGGTCGAGATCCTCCGAGGTGATGGAAACGGAAACTTCTCCACCCTGGCGACCTACCCGACGGGGGCGGACGTGCCCACCCGCGTCGCCGCCGGGGATGTCGACCAGGACGGGGATCTCGACGTGGCCGTCTCGGACAAAGGCAGGAACCAGGTGCAGGTCTTCCTGGGAGACGGAAAGGGAAATCTCACAGGGCCGACCGCCTTCGATACGGCCGGGCTCAGCATTGACGTCGTACTCACCGACGTGGACCTCGACGGGCGGAACGACGTCGCGCTCTCCATCTCCGACCGGAACGCGGTCGAGAACCTCCAGAACGACCACGGAATCGGGTGCCCGAACGCCTCTTTCGAGAGACTTTCCCGGCCCTTCCCCGTGGGTGCGCCGAAGCCAATGGCGGTCGCCGACTTCGATCAGGACGGGAGCCTGGATTTCGTGACGGCGAACCTCGCCGCGACCAGCTATACCCGCTACCTCGGTCTCGGAAACGGCGCCTTCACGTCGCCGGAATCGGGTAGCATCGTCGCGTCGCTTCCTACCTCGAACGCCCCCGCGGATTTCGACTTCGACGGAGACGTCGACGTCGCCGTCGCCTTTGCCTCCAGCGTCGCCGTCCAGAACAACAACGCGGGCTCGCTTGGATCTTCGCTCCTCCTTCCCGCGGTGACGAACGGCGTACACGTCGCCGCCGCCGACGTGAGCTCGGACGGCAAGCCCGACATCGTCGTCGCGCGCACCACGAACGTGGCCGTGGTGTTGAACGACGGCTTCGGCGGCTTCCTCGCGCCCGCTTTCTATCCGGCGGGAACGACTCCCCGAGCGGTCGGCGTCGCGGACTTCAACGGCGACGGTCTTCCGGATCTCGCCGTCGCCGAAGCGTCCAGCCAGATCTTCATCTTCAAGAACGAAGGACTGGGTACGTTCACCGATGCCGGTTCGGTGGGGCTGTCGGCCTCGCCCACGGCTCTGAGGACTGCCGATATGAACGGCGACGGGAACAACGATCTCGTCGTGACGGTCGGCGCGGGCGCCCTCGCACGGCTCCAGACCCTTCTGGGAAACGGCGGATTCGGATTCCCGACCGTGGCGGCGAACGTGGCCGTCGGCGACACCACGGCATCGCCCCAGGGTCTCGAGGTCTTCGACTTCGACCGCGACGGGACGAAAGACGTCGCTGTCGCCCACGCGCGTGCGGGTTTTCAAGGGAACCGGCTCTGGGGGGTTCTCCTCCGCGACCTTCACCGAAGTCGTCCCCGTAGCCCCGGGCGCCGTCGCCTCCGGGGATTTCGATCGCGACGGATTCCCCGATCTCCTGGTAAGTCTGACATCCATCGATCAGGTCCTGTTCCTGCAGGGTAACGGAGCGGGCCGTTTTTCGCCGGACTTCTACCCCGGCCCCACGGAAACCGCCGACAGCCGCGGAGTCGCCTACGGGGATTTCAATCTCGACGGGAACCCCGACCTGGTCGTCGCGAATTGGGGACAGGACAGCATCTCGGTGTTCCTGGGACAGGGCGGATGCCGGCTCGGCTCCGCGATCACCACGGGCTCTCTCGGCAAGCCGGTGTGGGTCACGGTGGATGACTTCGACAGCGACGGAACGCCGGACGTGATCGTCTCAGCCGAAGGAAGCCGGCAGGTCGGGTTCCACAGAGGAAGAGGCGACGGTACCTTCAATGCCGCGGTGCCGTCTCCGGTTTCTCCGTTTCCCGCGAGCCCGTACATCGCGAGGTCCGGCGACTTCGACCTGGATGGAAGCCCCGACATCGTGGTGATTGTCGGCACCTTCGTGCACTACTTGCGTAACAACGGCGCGGGCGGGTTCACGTCCGTCAGTCAGCACTCACTCGGGGGGACCGGGTCCGGTCTCGTCGTCGGCTACTTCAACCGCGATGGCCTCCTCGACTTCGCCGGTGCCCAGACGAACGACCACGTCATCGTGAGGTTTCTCGGCACGTCTCCGGGAACCTTCGGAACGAGCTCGGGGATCTCGACGCCGCTGCGACCGCTCGACTTCGACGCCGGCGACATCAATCAGGACGGCTTCCTCGATCTCGCCGTTCCCCTCGAGGGCTCGGACGCGGTACAGATCCTCTTCGGGAATAGCAGCGGCAATTTCGTTCCCGGGCCTGTCGGCAGCGTCCCGAAGACTCCGAAGGTCGCTCGCCTGCTCGACTACAACTTGGATGGGATCCTGGACCTCGCCATCGCCAGCGAGGCCGACCACGTTCTCTCCTTCTACTCCGGAGACGGCGCGGGCGGCTTCAACAAGGACGACGACCGACCCGCGTCCGTGCGCCGGCCCACCTGGATGACGGTCGTGGACCTCGATACCGACGGCAGAACTGACGTTGCCCTCGTCCCCAACTCCTTCATCGACGGAGATCCGGCCGGGGTGGCCGCCATCCGCAACACCAACTGCCGGTCTCGCCACCTCGAACTCCTCCAGGATGTTTCCACCTGCGATCTTCCAAACCAGCCGTTCGCCTCGCAGCCCCGGCTGCGCATAGAAGATGACGGCCAGAACCTGATCGAGTGCGAGGACCGGAGCGTTGTCGCGTCGATTCTTCCTGGAACCGGCTCCGGCGGGGCTTCCCCCATCGGTTCGACGAGCATCACGCCGAGCTCCGGTCTCGTCGACTACACCGACCTCGGAGTCAATCAGGGCGGGGCCGGTTTCGTCATGCAGTTCACCCACGCAGAGGCGCGCAAGAAGCTCAGCCGGAGCTTCAGTCAGGCCCTCGCGCCCACCATCACGGGACCGAACGCGCTCTGCCATGGGGCTCCCGCGTTCTACACTTCCGAGCCGAACTACGAGCTCTACGACTGGCGCCTGGACTCCTCCGCTGTGACCATGGCGCCTTCGGTGGACCTGACCGCGATATTGAGCCCGGGCCTGCACAACCTGGATCTCGGCGTGCACAAGGATTCCTGCTTCGGATCGACCTCCTTACCGATCGACGTGACGGAGACGCTCGCGGGGGTCACGATCCTCCCTGCGGGTCCGATCGCCGTCTGCGAAAGCTGCACCGGTCCGATCGCGACCTCGAGCTTCACCGGAGGCGGCGCGGTCACTTATCAATGGGGTTATCGCCTCGGTCCCGGAGGTACGATCACGCCCCTGGCCGGCGAGACCGGCGCCACCTACAGCATCGAGGGGGCGGACCTCGGCGGAACGGGAACGCGCTACTTGGTGCTCACTGTCACCCCCACTTGCGGTGTCCCCGTGGTGTCGAACGAGGTCACGATCGACGTCCAGACGAGCACCGGGCTCGACGCTCTCGAGGCCTTTACGGCACTCGCGACCAACAACCAGGTGCGTCTGGAGTTCTCGACGACTGCGACCGGGCTCTGCGCGGGAATCCGCATTCTTCGCAACAGCATCGACTATCCCCCCGATCCCCACGCTACCGCCGCCCCGAACGTCTGGATCGGGGGGGCGGACTTCCCTTGTCCGGGAAGCCACGAGGCCGACTTCACCGACTTCGCCGTGTCCAACGGCACGGAATACTTGTACTCCGCCTGGGTGAAGGACTCGGGCGGGAGCTTCTCGATCGTGAGGAACGTGAAGTCCACTCCCTTCGACAACACGACGGGACCGGTCAAGTGGGCGTACAGTACCGGAGCTACTTCCATGTCGGAAGCGGGACTCCGCATCGCGGGAGGGCAGGTCTCCGTCTACGTCGTCTCGAACGATACGCTGGTCCACGCTCTCGACGGAGGAGCGCTCGCCCCCGGCGGTTTCTGGATCGCGAACGCCAAGCCCTATCCGCTGGGACTTCCCTCCCAGGTGAAGCCTCCCGTTGTGCCGTTCCAGGTGGGGCCGGTGCCGGGGGGCGCGCTCTTCGTCACTTCCCAGGACGGAACAGTATCCGCCATCAACGCCAGCTCCATGAATCTGATTTGGAACGAGCCCGTCGGGGACATGGTTACCGGCGCCGCTTCGGGAATATTCGCCGGATTCGGCGGGCCGACGGACCTCGTCTTCGTGGGCAGCCGGAACACGATCCCCACCCCGAACCAGCTCCGCGCCTTCGACGTGGAGACCGGAACCAACGAATGGATCTTCGACAACAACACGGGCGACTCCATCGGAATGATCCTCGGAGGCTCGTCGGTCGACTACTTGGGTGAGCGGGTCTTCTTTGGAAGCCTCCGGGGTTCTTCTCCGGACACCATTTGGGCAGTGGATGTCTCCGTAGACCCGGCCGTTCGCCTCTGGTCCGCCGACATCGAGCCGGTGGACGGCACACCCGTGTTCATCGGGGGCGCCTCACCTCGTGTGCTGGTCGGAACGATGAGCAGCACGGTCGAGCTCCTGAATGCTTCGGACGGATCCAGACTCTGGCCGAACGGATATTCGGCCGCGGACGGGCGCGTGAAAGGATTCGTGTTCCCCCACACCCACGGCGGAGTCCGTTACTACATGTTCTCGACGAACATCAGGGTCACCTCGATCCGCCACAACAGCGACGGCGTCGACCCCACATTGCACTGGCAGCTCCCCATCGCTTCTCCCTCTACTCCGATCGCCCTTCCGGGGACGACGTCCGCGCTCGTGGGCAGCGGCGACGGGAATCTCTACCTGATCAACGGGATCAACACGTCCACACCAACCACCGTGCCTCTCCAGCTCGGGGACGGCTCGGCCAGTGTCGGAACTCCCACGTTCGATGTCATCAACCGCATCATCTACGTGGGCACCGAGGACGGAGTGATCCGAGCGATCGCCTACCCGTTCCCATAAGTGCGTTCAGTGCCGTGGGGCTCACCCCCACGGCACGAGCTGTCCGGCGCTTCGCGCCGATCTTGCGGCGGCTCCCGAGTCCGCGCCGCTCGAGCACGCGCGGATAGGCTTGCGGCGCCGTGCGTCCGAATCTTGCTAGGATGGCGGTCCGGAGGTCGATCGCGATGGGTGGGATCGTTCTACTGGGTCTCCTTTCCACGGCGCCCACGCCGCAGAAGCTTTCTCCGCCCGCTCTGAACGAGATGGTCGAGACCGAGCGCGCGTTCGCCGCTCTCGGCGCGGAGAAGGGCGTCCGCGAGTCCTTCTTCGAGTTCTTCGGCGAGGAGGGAATCAGCTTCAATCCGCATCCTCAGAGGTTCCGGGAGTTCGCGCGCGCGAATCCCCTTCCCGACCCGGCTCCGCCGAGGGAGTTCAAGCTCGAGTGGTGGCCCGTCTACGGCGACGTCGCCGAGTCCGGCGATCTCGGCTACAACACCGGCCCCACGCTCTTCACCGACATGACCCCGAAGAATCGCCCTTCGGGCCACGGGTATTTCTTCTCCGTCTGGAAGAAGCAGCCCGACGGGACCTGGCGCGTGGCCGTGGACATGGGAGCGGATTCGCCGGGCCTGGATCCCGCGCACCAGGATCGACTGCGCTACCAGCGCGCTCCGCAGGAACCCTCGAAGGGGATTCCGCCGAAGGACGCCGCCCAGGGGCGATCGGAAGTGCTGGAGCTCGAGTCCCGGTTTCGTGAGACCCTCGCGCGCGAGGGGGTTCGCGGCGGCTATCTCGCCGTGGTGGGAGATCATGCGCGGGTCCACCGCGTGACGAACTTTCCCATTCTGGGGAAGAAGGCCATCGGCGAGTTCTTCGCGAATCGGAAGCTGACTCTGGTCGATTGGGAAGGCATCGACGGCAGTGTCGCCGCCTCGGGCGAGCTCGCCTATTCGTACGGCCGCTACGAGGTGAAGCACGAGGAAGCCACCGGAGAAAGAACCGAGAAGGGCTACTTCACTCACGTCTGGAAACGCGACGGAAACGGCGAGTGGAAGCTCGTCGCCGACGTGGCGAGCCCTCTCCGCGAAGAGCGGTGAGGCTCTTCGCTACGTTCGGAATCCGCCGCGAAACGCCCCGGGCGGAAACCCCGTCATCCGCTTGAAGACCCGTGTGAAGTGGGCCTGATCGGAGAAACCGGCGTCGAAGGCGATCTCCGCGAGGCTCTTGTCGTCCCGGATGAGATCCTGGCATGCCCTGCGGACCGAGAGCCGTCTCGCGTACTCCCCGACGGAGCAGCGCTCGAACCGGCGGAAGGCGCGAGCCAGATAGACAGGGTGAACGCCCACGTCCCGCGCCAGATCCGCGAGGGCGGGCCGGGGGCGAATCTCCGATCGGAGGCGCTCCTTCACCCGTCCGACCCACGAAGGGGGGCGGGCGTCCAGGCGCTCGTTCTCGCGCGCGAGCGCCGAAAGCATCTCGAGCGCGAGCCCTTCCACAGCGAGTGGGGTCGTGGCGTCGGGCGCCAGGAGCTCGCGATGGAGCCGCAGAGCGACGAACACCACTTCTCCCTCGTGAACGCCGGGAGCGAGCCGCGCGAGGCGCTCTGCCTGACCGAGATCGGCGAGCCAGCGGTCCTCCATCTCGACGCAGAAGAAGCGCGCGCCTCCGGGGAAGATCTCGTCCCGATGGGAAGTTCCGGCCGGGTGAAAGCCCGCGCCCGAGGTTGGGTAATGGATCGTCCTGCCGCCCAGGGTCTCCGAGTATCCGCCTTCCAGGAGAAGCGACAGGTAGGTGAGCTCGTGGTCGTGCGCGGGGAGCTTTCTCCCCGAGGTGTGCCGGACCTCGCTCAGCCGGATGCCGTCGATCCGGGCCGCCCGGGGAACGTTTCCGAAGTACTCCCCCGCCCGCAGGCTTCCCCGAGACCGGCTCATGAGAGGTTTCTCTCGTTCAATACCGGCTGCGGCCGGTCGCCTATCGTGCTCGTGCTCGGAAGGACCGCCATGGCTTACGAAGACTCTACGACGGTTTCCCGCGGAGGTTCCCTCTGATGCCGGCCTGGCTCCTGGTCCTCATACTCCCGGCAAGCGCGGCGTCCGCCGAAGATCGCGGGCGCGCGGTCCTCGACTCCGCCCTCGTCGCGCTCGGAGGAGGCTCGCGCCTAGAGGCCGTCGAGAGCTGGGACGTCGCGGGCGACGGACGGGAGAACCTCACCGCCGAGATTCAAGGCATTTCGCCGGACGAGCCCACGTGGCGGCCCCACGAGGAGCGGGTGGGCGTGGACACACGGACGCTCGCGGTCGCCTGGCACCGCCGGACTCCCCGAAACGACGGCAGCGTGAGATGGCGGCGCATGATTCGCAAGGCCGACGAGTCGGGGTTCGTGGACTACGTCGCCGGCTTCGGAGCGCTCCGCCCGAGACCGACTCCCGAAGCCGATCGACGTGGCATCGCCCGCCGCGTTCCCCATTTCCTCATCCACGAGGCCGCGACCCGCGCGACCCTACGTTCGTGGGAGGGAGAGCGCGAGATCGAAGGACGAGCTCACGACATCGTGGCGGTGCATCTTCCGGACGGCGTCTCGCTCCGACTGATCCTCGACCGCAACCCCGCGGTTCTGCGACGAGTCGAGTTCGAGCGGTCCATGGCGACTCTAGGCGAGGTCACAGTCGGATGGGAGTGGTATGGATGGAAGGAAGACGCCGCCCTCGGTTTCGTTCCCGCGGGACATCGCATTCTCGTCGATGGGACGATCTTCCAGGAAGTAGCCTACTCACGCTACGCGGCGAGCTCTCCCGACGTGCTCTCTCTCTTCGAAGTGCCGCAGGAGATGCGGCAGGCGCCGCTGAGCGCCGCGCCTCCGGCCCCCTCTTCGTTTCGCGCGACCGGCGAGGTCGCGCCCGGCGTCCACGTCGCCGACGTCTCCGGATTCGTCGTGATGTTCGTCGAGTTTCGCGACTTCGTCGTGGCGTTCGATGCGCCGGAGGCTTTCGTGGGTCTGGAGGCCATCCCCGGCG
>DAISKN010000084.1:0-14659 GCA_036820975.1 Acidobacteriota bacterium
CGTTTGGATTCTAGCATTTGGTAGACCGAAGCAAGCCGGCCACTCCCAGGCCCGTCCTCGGGTTCACAAAAATGAGTTGAAAATAAATAAAAGTAATAATAAAATTTACTTGTAACTAAATAAAACATATTCTGATGAACAACAAACGAAAATGGATAGAAGATTTGGACGAGGAGGACCTCTCATTCATCCGTCGCTTCGTTCTGGCTTCCGGTTCGCTCAAGGAAATCGCCGGGATTTATGGGATCAGTTATCCGACGGTTCGGCTCCGTCTGGACCGGCTCATCGCGAAGATCCAGCTCCTCAGTGACTCGGCCACGAGTGACTTCGAGCGCGCGCTGCGCATCGAGTACTCGCAGGGCAAAGTCGACCTCGAAACGATGAATCGCATTCTCGAGGCTCACCGAAGGGAAGTGGAGGGAGAACCATGAAGCGGATATTCGTCCTCGCGGTCCTGCTGTTCGTTTCGCGGCATGAGGGGGCCGCATCGGAAAAGCCGCTGCGCGAAATCTCCTGGGTCGCTCTGCGGGATCAGGGCAACCTCGCCGAGGGTCTAAAGCTCCAGTCCGACGGCAGTGTTTCCCTCAGGGCCGAAGCCGGGCAGGGGCTCAGCCTGACGCTCACCGAGATCGTGAATCCCGGCATTACCCGGGACCGGTACGTGGTCCGCGGCCGCATTCGTTACCGACGCGTGGTCGGGGAGGGTTATCTCGAGATGTGGAGCCTGTTCGGAGACGGCGGCCGCTACTTCACCCGCACGCTCGGCGATTCCGGCCCGCTCCGGAAGATTGCTGGAAGCTCGGAGTGGAGGGACTTCGGCCTCTACTTCGATGCCACCGGCGCGGCTGCGCCTCCCCAAAAACTGGTTATCGGCCTGGTCCTCCCTGGAGAGGGCGAGGTGTCGATCTCCAACATGACTCTCGTGGAGCTCGATTCCATCACGCCTCGGGAGAACCCGGGACGCTGGGGTGGCATCGCCGGTGGAATCCTCGGCCTCGTCGGCGCGGTCCTTGGATCGCTCGCGGGCGCGGGTCGCGCCCGGACTTCGTGCTCGCGGCGCTGAAGGTGCTGATGGTTCTGGGAGTCGCGGGACTCGCGCTCGGGATCGTGACCGTTGTCAGAAACGGCCCCTACCAGGTCTACTACCCGCTGTTGCTCATTTCCACCATCGCGCTCGCGGTTCCCGCGTTCACGCTTCCGGGTGTGCGCAAACGCTACCAGGAACTGGAGCTCCGAAGGATGCGCGCTCTGGACGCGTGAGGTCTCTGGACCCGCGAGCTCCGGCGGCTAGCGCAGCAGCTTCTTCAGCCACCGCAGCTTCCCCCGATACGGGGGATAGCGAATCGGGATGTCCAGCAGCCGCGAGCCCTGGACCACGGCCCTCTTGTGCGAGAACAGCTCGAACCCGAAGCGGCCGTGGTACTCGCCGACCCCGCTCGCCCCGCGACCGCCGAAGGGAAGCCGCGGGTTCATGAACTGCATCACCAGATCGTTCACCGCCGCGCTCCCCGAGGGGATCTCCCGGAGAACGCGGCTCTGGACGTCCCTGCGGTTCGAGAAGACATAGAGAGCGAGCGGATCCCGATGCCGATTCGCGATCTCGATCGCCTGCTCGAGGTCCCGATAAGCGACCACGGGGAGGATCGGGCCGAAGATCTCCTCTTCGAGGGGCGGCGATCCCGAAGGCGCGTCGTCGAGCAGCGTGGGGGCGAAGTAGAGGCCCTCGCGATCGCGGTCTCCCCCGAGGACGACCCGGCCATGCTCGAGGTACGAGGACAACCGATCGAAATGGCGCGGGCTCACGATGCGGCCGTAGTCTTTGCTTCGACGCGGATCCTCGCCGAAGAATCGGCGCACGTTCGACGCGATCGCGGAGATCAGATCGTTCTTTCGCCGCTCGGGAACCAGAACGTAGTCGGGCGCGATGCAGGTCTGACCCGCGTTCATGAACTTCGCCCAGGCGATGCGCCGGGCCGCGAGCGTCGTGTTCGAGTCTTCGTCGACGACGACCGGGTTCTTCCCTCCGAGCTCAAGCGTGAGAGGGGTCAGGGTCTTCGCCGCCGCCGCCGCGACCTCGCGGGCGACGGCGAGGCTCCCGGTGAAGAGAACGTGGTCGAAGGGGAGCCGCAGGAGCGCCTGGCTGGTCTCGGGGCCGCCCCTCGCGACGCTCACCAGCTCCTTCGGGAAATTCTCACCCAGGATCTCGGCGATGAGATTCGAGGTGTGAGGCGCGAGCTCCGACGGCTTGAGGATCGCGCAGTTCCCCGCGGCGAGGGCGCCTACCCAGGGACCGAGGGCGAGCTGAAAGGGGAAGTTCCAGGGCGAGATGACGAGCACGACGCCCCGGGGCTCGCGCTCGATTCGGCTCTTCGCCGGAAACAGAGTGACCGGCGAAGGCACGCGCTCGGGCCGCATCCAGCTCGCGAGATGCTTCAGGGCAAAAGCCGTTTCCGATCTCAAGAACCCGATCTCCGAAGCGTAGGCTTCGAACGCCGGCTTTCCCAGGTCGGCGGCGAGCGCTTCTCCGATCGAAGACTCGTTGTCGCGGAGGAGCCGCGCCAGCTTCCGGAGCTGCCCGCGGCGGAAGTCGAAGGAGAGAGTCGCTCCGCTCCGAAAGAATCGCCTCTGCTCCTCGAGAACCGCGGCCCATTCCATCAATCGATCTCGAGCTCCGCCACCAGCGGGAGGTGATCCGATGCCCGCCTCGCGAGCCCGAGGCGGGCGCGGTATACGTGGAGGAGGCGGATGTTCCCCCGCACGTAGACGGAGTCGAGCGCCCGGATGGGTCCCCAGGCGGGGAAGGTGCGGACCGGCGGCCCGAGGCCGCGGAAGCCGGCGGGCACGAGGAGCTTCCTTCCGAGCGTGCCCCAGAAGTCGTTGAAGTCGCCGGCCACGAGGATCGGGGTCTCCTGGTGGAGCCCCACGAAAGGGTGACTCTCGAGAAACTTCCGCAGCTGGATCTTCCTTTCGATGCCCGAGAGTCCCAGGTGGAGGTTGTAGGCGTGAATGGTGCGCGTGGGATTTCCGGACGCTCCGCCGAAACGAACCCGGTAGCGGGCATGGAGAACGCTTCGCCTCTTCTTGGGCGGGACCGTCAAATCGATGTTGGAGGTCTCGGTCATCGGGAAGCGGCTGAGCATGGCGTTTCCATACTCGCCTCCGCCGAGGACTTTCACGTTGGCGAAGTAGGTGCGGTGCCTCAGGCCGAGAAAGTCGCCGAGAAGGTCCACCTGCCGGTCCGCGTTCGACCGGCGGGCGTGCTGATCGACCTCCTGCAGCAGAACGAGGTCCGGCTCATACCGCGCGATGACCTGCGCGACTCTCAGCGGGTCGTATCGTCTGTCGATACCCCCGATGCACTTATGGATGTTGTAGGTGACGACTCGAAGGCGCACGAGTACGTTTCGAAGCGATCGAAACGGGTCATGATAACACGGTGCCGGCCGCGCCGGGGCGCGCAGGCGAGGCCGAGGGACGCGCAAGCGCCTTGTGATCCCTCGCTCTCTGATACAATCCGCGCCAACGAACCTTGGTTGAAGCGCACCTCGCAACCGCGACGGGAGCTGGGACATGGCACTATCCGGGAACACACGGGAGCTTTCTCTCGCGGATCTCATCTTGGTGAAAGCTCACGATCCCGGGAGTTACCGCCTGAGACTTTCCGGGCCCGCGGGCGACGGGCTTCTCCTCATCCGCGGCGGCCGGGTGGTGCACGCCGTCTACGGCGAGCTTCCGGCCGCGGACGCCGCCTATCTGCTCGTGACCGAGGAGGCCGTCGACTTCAAGGTCGAAGCCGACGTCGATATTCCAGCGCAGACCGTGAACTTCAGCGCCCAGGAGCTCCTGATGGAGGCGATGCGCCGGTTCGACGAAGGGATCCTGAAGCGCCCGAAGCCCATCGCCGTGAGCATGGGGACGGTGGTCTCGAGCCGCAGGGAGCCGCCGAGGCCGCGCTCCCACGAAGCCCGGAAGAGCCCGGAAGCGGCAGCCCTGCGGCGGGCCACGGGTCACTTCCTGTTCGCCGAGCCCGAGACTCCGATCTCGACGATGAGGAGGCGCTCGACCCTCCTCTGGGCCCTCCCGCTCGGAGTCGCCGTCGTCGTCGGAACCGTCTTCGCCGCCTTTCGAACCGGCACCTTCTCGTCGACCTCTCATCGCGAGGTCGTGCGCCTCTCGGATCTCGGAGGTCCTCGCGATGCCCTCCCGGTTCTCCTCTCGGGAGGTCCGGCGATCGCTCCCGCCGACGCCGATTCGACGGTTCACCCCACGATCCTCTACCGCATCCGCGTCGACCGCGAGGGTAACGTCTATCCGCAGCGCCCCCGGGAGACCCGCGAAGGGCTGTCGGCGTTCGAGTCCGCGGCCGCGGAGGCGCTGAAGGCCTACCGCTTCGCCCCCGCAATCCGTGAAGGCGTCCCGGTTCCCATCGAGATCAACTGGCCGGTCGACTTCGTTCGAAGGAGTGAGCCGAGCCCGACTCCCGTTCCCGTCGACGAGGATTTCTTCACCGACCCCCTGCTCGACAAGAAGCCGACGCTCCTGCAGGGAGAGCTTCCCGAGTCGCCGCTTCCGGGGAGCCCCCGGCGCCCCAGGATCGATTGCCGCGTCCTCGTCGATCCGCAGGGGAACGTGGCGGAAGCTTCGATCGCGGAGCCCCGCGCGGGATACGAGCTCTACGAGAAGGCCGTCCTCGACGCGGTGAGGACTTACCGGTTCGAGCCCGGAAGGCGGGAGGGCCAGATCGTGCCCACGTGGACGAGTCTGACCGTCGAATTCCGTTGACCATGCGTCCCGTGGCCGCGGCTGTGATCCTCTCGGCGATCCTGTCGCCCGTCGAGGCCCGGGAGCGGATCTCGGTGCGCGGCCCCGCCGACGTTCTCGATCGTTTCGCCGGCCTCGCCGATGCATTGGCGCGCTGGCATCCCGACCTGGAGGTCGCCTGGACGCCCTACGAACAGGGAGTCAGCTTCGCCCCGCTCTTCGATGGTTCCGCCGATCTGCTCATCAGTACCCGTGCCATCGAGCCCTGGGAGCAGGCGCTGGCGGCGAGGCTTTCTCTCGAGATTCACGAGCACATCGCCGCCCTCGACGCGCTCTCGGTCGTCGTTCATCCGGACAATCGGATCGAGGACCTGTCGCTCGAGCAAATCGAGACTCTCTTCAGCGGTAAGATTCGCGGATGGTACGGCTTCGGTGGAAGCGACCATCCGGTTCGCCTGCTCGCCCCCCCGCCGTCGTCGGGTGAGTATCAGGCTTTGAGGCGGATCACTCCCGGAAGCGGGTTCCGACTCCCACCTTCGGTCGAGATCGTCCCCGCGTCCGCCGCGGTGCTCTTGGCCGTGGCCGCCGATCCGCGGGCCGTGGGGCTGGTATCCATGAGCCTCGATCGCTCGCGAGTGAGAACCATGCCCCTCCGGGCCGCGACGCCGGCGGCGCCGATCGTCCCTTCCGTCGATGCCGTCGAGGCCGGCGCGTATCCCTGGAGCCGCGCCCTCCGGCTGTACTCTCGGGGGAACGCGGACGAAAGCCTTCAGCGCTTCGTCGCCTGTCTTCTCTCGAGTGAAGGGCAGAAAGAGGTCGCGAAAGCGGGTTTCGTGGCGGTGACCGCCGACCGGCCGTTTCGTCGAACGCTTCCGGCGCGCGAGCGTTCCCGCGACGCCTCGATAACGAGGGTGAGCTTCGCGCCGGGTCTCGATCTCCTCGATCGCCAGGGCCGCGACATCCTGACCGGGCTCGCCGCGAGGGTCGCCGAGGTCTGGATCACCGGCCACGCGGATCGGGAGGAGGATCGGTCGGGAGACCGCGGTCTTTCCGAGCGGAGAGCGCGCGCCGTCGAGGAGTTCCTGGAGCCTCTCGGGGTCGCGGTCGCGGGGACGGAAGGCGTGGGCGCCGAGAGTGGCGATCTCCGCGGCGCCGACGTATGGTGGATTTCGCGGCGCTGAATTTTGGAGACCACGACCGAGAACGCGTTCCTCCTCACCCGCCAGTGGCGCGACGGGCCTTCCGGCATCGAGATCGTCTTCTGGGCCCGGGGTGAGTCCGGGCCGATCCGCGTCCGGCTCGATCGCCAGGAGGCGGTGGCGTTCGCCGAACGGGGTCGCGTCCGTCCCGAGGCTCTCGGCTGCCGCGCGCGACCCGTCGAGCTTCGCACTTTCGAGGGAGCCCTCGTCGACGCGCTCTACTTCAAGAGCCAGCGCGCCCTGGTCGACGCCCGGAGGAGTGTTCGGGAGCGCGGCTCGCGTCTCTACGAATCGGACCTGAAGCCCGCGGATCGCTTCCTCATGGAGCGCTTCGTCACCGGTGCCTTTCGCGTCGAAGGTCCGTTCCTTCAGCACGATTCGTACCGCGAGTATCGAAATCCGAAGATCTCGCCGGCGGAGTACCGACCCCGGCTCGAGGTCCTTTCCCTCGACATCGAGACCGACGGGCACGACGAGACGCTCTATTCCGTCGGCGCTTCCGTCGGTTCGGAGGCGAGGGTCTTCCTCCTCCGCTATCCGGAGTGGAGCCGGGCACACGGCGAGCGTCTCGACGATCAGGAGCACGTCGCCGTCTCGGTGCACCATGACGAAGCCACTCTGCTCGAAGAGTTCTTCTCGTTCCTGGCGAGCGCCGACCCCGACGTCGTTCTCGGCTGGAACGTGGTGGACTTCGACCTCCAGGTGCTCGAGCGCGCCTGCGAGCGGCTCAATCTTTCCTTCGCCATGGGTCGCGGGAGAGACCGGGCGGCGGTGCTCGCGCCGGGGTCCCTCGGTGGGAAGCGAACGGCCCGCATTCCCGGTCGGGCGATCCTCGACGGCATCGATACCCTCAAGACCGCGACCTGGAGCTTCGAGGACTTCGGCCTCGAGGCGGTCGCCCGCGAGCTCCTCGGCCGGGGAAAGCACATCGCGAAGTCCGAGGACCGGATTCTCGAGATCCGCCGCCTCTACCGCGAGGAACCCTGGGAGCTCGCCCGGTACAACGCCGAGGATTGCCGGCTGGTCGACGCGATCTTCGAGAAGACCCATCTGCTGGATTTCGTTCTGGAACGGGCCCAGCTCACCGGGCTCGCGCTCGATCGCGTCGGAGGCTCCGTCGCCGCCTTCGACAACCTCTACCTTCCGCGGCTCCATCGCCGGGGCCGGGTGGCGCGGGACGTGGAGGAAGTCGCGGGCGAGGTGATGAGCCCCGGGGGCCAAGTGCTCGACTCGGAGCCGGGTATCTTCGAGAACGTCCTGGTCCTCGACTTCAAGAGCCTGTATCCGAGCATCATTCTCACGTTTCGCGTGGACCCGTTGGGTCTCGTCGAAGCGGGAGAGGAGGCTATCGAGGGTTTCGACGGCGCCCGTTTCGCGCGCGATCGCAGCATCCTCCCGGGACTCATCGAGGATCTGTGGCGGGCGCGCGATCGCGCGAAGGCGGCTCGGGAGGAGGCGACGTCGCGCGCCATCAAGATCATCATGAACTCGTTCTACGGCGTCCTGGGAACGCCCGGATGCCGGTTCTTCGAGCCGCGGCTCGTCGCCAGCATCACCCGGCGTGGGCACGAGATCATCAACCGGAGCAAGCAATGGATCGAGAGCGAGCGGCTTCGAGTCATCTACGGGGACACGGATTCCCTCTTCGTGCTGCTGGGCCCGGGCCGGGGGGAGAAGGAATGCCGCGAGCTCGGGCAGGGCCTCGTCCGCCGGCTGAACCTCCGTTGGGCCGAGGAGCTGCAAGCGCGCTACCGCGTGGAATCGCGCCTGGAGCTCGAGTTCGACCGCCACTTCCTGCGCTTCTTCATGCCCACCATCCGCGGCTCGGAGCTCGGGAGCAAGAAGCGCTACGCCGGGCTCACGCGACGCGGCGAGGATCTGGTCCTCGAGTTCACCGGGCTCGAGGCGGTTCGCTCCGATTGGACCCCGCTCGCGCGCGAGTTCCAACGGGAGCTCTACCGCCGCGTCTTCTTCGACGAGCCGTTCGAGGAGTACGTGCGGGGGACGGTCGCGGACCTGCTGGCGGGGAAGCGCGACGCCGATCTGGTGTATCGGAAGCGCCTGAGGCGACGGCTCGAGGATTACGAGAAGAACGTTCCTCCGCACGTCCAGGCGGCTTTGAAGCGGTCGAAGTCGACCCCGGGAGCGCGAACCGAACGCTGGGTGCGCTATGTCGTCACCACCCGGGGGCCGGAGCCCATCGAGAACCACCCGGGCCGGCTCGACTATCAGCACTACCTCGACCGCCAGCTCGCGCCCGCGGCGGACGCCCTGTTGCGGTTGAAAGGGACCTCGGTCGGGGACATCCTGGACGCGCAGCTGAAGCTATTCTGAGCCCATGCGCCTCAAGTACTTCGTTCTGGCGGCGGCGATCGCGGTCTCATTGATCTTCTTCATCGACGTCTGCGGTCTCGTCTTCGGCTGCGGCTGTCGCTCGCTCTGGGCGGGAGCCGCCGAGGCCTGCAACGTCCATCGCGCCGCCGGGCCTCATTGTCCCTGGTGCGCGCATCCCGCGGCTGCAGGCGCCGTCGCCTTCGCCGCGATGGCCATCGTCCAGTCGCTGATTGTCTTTGGCCCGGGCCGGGCGGGCCTTCTCCTTCGTTTCGCGCTCGCGCTCGTCTCGTTTCCGGTGACCACCGGCCTCGTGGGCGCCGTCCAGGGTTTCTTGTGGGACTATTGGGGCGCATGACGGAAGCTTTCACCGCTGCGAACGTCCGACGCCGCCTCAGAGCGAGCGCTGATCCGGAGAAGGCCGCTTTCCTCCCGCGCTTCTTCAAGACCGGTCCGGGCGAGTACGGCGAGGGGGATCGATTCTACGGCGTCGTCGTCCCCGACTGCCGCCGCATCGCGAAAGCCTCGCGTTCTCTCTCCGACCGCGATCTCGAGGACCTCCTCTCGTCGCCCATGCACGAGGAGCGGACCGTCGCCCTCCTGGTGATGGTGGAGCGCTTCGAACGTGGGAACGAGAGCGAGCGTTCCCGGGTCTACCGGCTGTACCGCCGGAACCTCGGGCGGGTGAACAACTGGGACCTGGTGGACGGGAGCGCTCCCGCGATCGTCGGCGGCTACTTCGAGGGTCGCGACCGGGCTCAGCTCTACCGCTGGGCGCGGTCGAAGAACCTCTGGGAGCGGCGCATCGCGATGCTCGCGACCTACCGTTACATCAAGAACGGCGATTTCCCCGACGCCCTCTCCATCGCCCGCATCCTGCGCGACGACGAGGAGGACCTGATCCACAAAGCCGTCGGCTGGATGCTGCGCGAGATTGGTAACCGCGACCGGCAAGCCGAGGAGCGATTCCTGCGGGCTCATCACCGGAAGATGCCGCGGACCATGCTCCGGTACGCCATCGAGAAGTTCGAAGCACCCCTGAGGAAGACTTACTTGAACGGGAGGCCGAAGTGAATCTCAAGACCTGTTTCATCGTTCTCCTCGCCGCCGTCGCCTGCGAGACCGCTCCTCCTCCGGCGGAGCGCCACGAGGAAGCCCCCGGTGACGCCGCCGCCCGGCTGAGCCGCTACACCACGGTGAGGCTTTCGGCCGACGTCGAAGCCCTCACCGATTCCGAGAGGAAGATGATTCCCCACCTCGTTCGCGCCGCGGAGGCGATGGAACGCGCCTACTGGCAACAGGCCTACGGCGACAAGGAGGGGCTTCTGTCCTCGCTCGAGAGCGACTCCGCCCGCCGCTACGCCGAGATCAACTACGGACCCTGGGACCGGCTCGACGAGAATGCGCCCTTCGTCGACGGCTTCGAGCAGAAGCCCGAGGGCGCCAACTTCTATCCGGAAGACATGACGAAAGAGGAGCTGGAGACGGCGGCGGCGGAGTCGGCGGAGCGGGCGGAGGCGCTCCGGAGCCTTTACACCATGGTCCGCCGCGACGAGGGGGGCGACCTTCAGACCATCCCCTACTCGGTGTTCTTCGAGGAAGCCTTCGGCGCCGCCGCGAACGAGCTGAGGCAGGCGGCGGAGCTCGCGGAAGATCCGGGGCTGAAGCGATATCTGGAGCTGAGGGCCGATGCGCTGCTGTCGGACGACTATCGGGCGAGCGACATGGCCTGGATGGACATGAAGGACAACACCCTCGATATCGTCATCGGCCCCATCGAGACGTACGAGGATCAGCTCTTCGGATACAAGGCGGCGGCCGAGGCCTTCGTGCTGGTGAAGGATCGCGAGTGGAGCGCTCGTCTCTCCCGCTACGCGGCGCTCCTCCCCGAGCTCCAGAAGGCGCTGCCGGTGCGAGACGAGTACAAACGCGAGAGTCCCGGGCTCGACTCCGACCTGAACGCCTACGACGTCATCTACTACGCCGGGGACGGCAACGCCGGGGCGAAGGCCATCGCCGTCAATCTCCCCAACGACGAGGAGGTCCAGCTCCAGAAAGGCACCAGAAGGCTCCAGCTCAAGAACGCGATGCGCGCCAAGTTCGACGAGATTCTCGTCCCCATCGCCTCTGTCCTCATCGCGGAGGGAGATCGGGACGCCATCGCCTTCGATCCTTTCTTCGAGAACGTGATGTTCCACGAGGTGGCGCACGGCCTCGGAATCAAGAACACCATCGACGGGAAGGGGACGGTGCGAAGCGCCCTCAAGGAGTTTGCCTCGGCGATCGAGGAGGCGAAGGCGGACGTCCTCGGCCTCTTCATGCTCGAGGAGCTCGCGAAGCGCGGCGAGCTCGACGACGCCGAGCTGCGCGACAACTACTTCACCTTCCTCGCCTCGATCTTCCGCTCGGTTCGATTCGGGAGCGCCGACGCCCACGGACGGGCGAACCTGATGCAGCTCTCGTTCCTCGAGGAGAAAGGCGCCTTCCTCTACGACCCGGAGACGAAGACCTACCGCGTCGAGCTCGAGAAAATGGCGACCGCGGTGCGGGAGCTCGCCGCGGTCATCCTGAAGCTCCAGGGCGACGGCGACTACGACGGGCTGAAGACCTTCCAGGAGAAATACCAGGTGGTGAGCCCGCGGCTCCAGGAGAGCCTGGACCGGGTGGCGGAAAAGGGAATCCCGGTCGATATCGTCTTCGAGCAGGGCCTCGAGGTGTTGGGGCTGTAGCCGTTCGCCGCCGTCTGCGCTCGCTACCAGGAGGAGGCACAGACCCGGAGCGCGGAACAATTTCCACGACGGCGATCCGCGCCGACCCCATCCAGGCGAACGCCGAACCGGTTCCCTTCCCCCGTCGGCCGGGCTACCATCTCGCCGTGGACGTGCTTCCGGGGCTGCCGCGCGCCATCGAGCCCACCCGATATCGCTCCCAGTCCTTTCTCGACCGCGAGCTCGAGCGCGTCTTCCCGCAATCGTGGCTCGTCGTGGCGCGGGAGTCCGACGTGGCCGACCCCGGCCGCTACGTCTGCTTCGACGTGGTCGGGCTGTCGCTTTTCGTCCTGCGTGACGACCACGGACAGGTCGGCGTGTTCCACAACCGCTGCCGTCACCGCGCGACGCGCCTGCTCGACGGGAGCGGGCGCCTCGATCGCGTGGTGTGCCCCTACCACGGCTGGCAGTACGCGCGTGATGGAGGACTCGCGCACGTCCCCAGGCGCGAAGGGTTCCCACGCGGCGCGCTCACGGGCGATCTGGAGAGAGCGCGCGCCGAGCCTTGGGGCGGGTTCGTCTGGGTCAACCCCGACGGCGCGGCCCCGCCGCTGCGCGAGTACCTCGGGTCCGTCGCGCCGGCCGTCGAGCGCTACCGGCCTGGCGAGATGGTCACGCTCGAGGAGCGCTGCTGGGAGATCCCGTGCAACTGGAAGGCGATCCTCGACAACACCAACGAGCTGTATCACCTGCCGCTCGTCCACCGCCGGACGGTCGGTGGCCTTGAGGTGAGTTCGACCCTGATGCGCCTCGGTCCCCACTACGAGGTCGAGATGAACGTCCCCGTGTCGCCGCTGCGCCGCCTCGCCGATCGCGCCACCCTCCCGGCGGGGCTCGGCCTCGCGCCCGACGAGCACGCCCGATTCCGCAAGTACCTGATCTTCCCCAATACCCTTGTCAACGTCCTGCCCCACCACCTGACGGTGTACCGGCCGTTCCCGCTGAGCCCGGGCCGCTGCCGCCTCTACTACGGCTTCTACCGGCCGCGCCGCGCGGGCGTGCTCGGCCGGCTGCGGGCCCGGGCGAGCTGGGCGCTGTCACGGATGGTGCTGCGCGAGGACCTGCGCGCCGTCGAGATGTTCCAACGGGGGGTCGATTCCGGCGGCGGCGGCCCGATGTGGCTGCACTCGGACCTCGAGTCGGCCCTGGCACACTTCCACGACGCGCTCGACGAGCGCCTCGGCGCGGACGGGGACCGAGGCGGCCTCTGTCGCGTGCGATGACGCGCCGGCTCGAGCTCACCGCCGGTCTCTTCGTCAGCGCCTTCGTGCTGTGGCACTCGACCGAGCTCACGTCGTTGCAGCACAACTTCGACGAGGGCGTCAACGTTTACGCCGCGCGCCTCATCCAGCAGGGCCAGGTCCCGTTCCGCGACTTCTTCTACCAGCAGCCGGCGCTGTACATCTACCTGCTGTCGCTGCTCCCGACCAACCAGATCTGGTATGGTCGGCTCGTCTCGCTACTCGCTGCGGCCGCGTCCGCCCTCGTCCTGCTCGCCATCGCGCGGCATACCTTCGGCGCACGCTCGTGGGCTCCGTTCGTCGCCGTCGCGCTGTTCTCAGGCGCGGGTCTGCAGTACTTCGACCTGCTGGCGCTGCCCGTCGCCTGCATGCTGCTGTTCGGCCTGCTGGCGGCGTGGCTTCTCTGCTACCGGCCCGGCGGACTCGGCGCTGCGGCCTCGGCCGGCGTCTGCCTCGCGCTCGCGATCCACTTCAAGCCGATCGCGCTGGCGCTCGCCGTGGCGCTGGCCCTCGCGCTCACCGTCGATCCGCGGCGCCGCCGCCTCGTCGTCCCCTTGACGCTCGTCACCGGGGTCGTCGGCCTCATGGGATTGGCGCTTTGGCACGTCGTCACCGCCGGCGCCTTCACCGAGCTCATCGTGACGCAGACGTGGCATCGCGCGTCGCTCTCGCAGGTCGAGGCCATGGCGACCCTGCCGGGCCTGCGCGACGTGGTGCCGCACACGGCGCCGGCCCAGAACGTGCTGTTCTACCTGCTGGCGTTCGAGGGCCACCTCGACCTGTTGATGGTGGCGGGTGCTCTGGCCGGCGCGTGGATCCTCTGGCGCGGCGGGGCCGTCGTCCCCCGGGCGCATGCCGTGCTCTGGACCGCGTGGCTGCTGCTGCCGGTCCTCTTCTCCTTCCTCGTCTGGCGCGTCGCGATGGAGCATTACCACGTGCTGCTCCTGCCTCCGCTGGCGCTCCTGACGTCGGTTTCGGTCGAGCGCCTCGCCGAGCGCGGCGGTCTTCGGCGCGCCGCCGCCGGGCTCCTGTGCGCCGCGGTGATCGGGGCCGGCTTGCTGTCGACCCACGCGCGCCAGAAGGACTATGGACCGGTGGCGGCGCTCCGCGGGGGCGCCCCGGTGGTCGCGTTCGACCCGCTCGTCAACGTGCTGAGCGAGACCGAAGCCGCCTGTGGCGTGATGCACTTCATCCTGCCTCCCTACGAAGCGCAGCTACGCGGGGAGTCCAGCTACGAGGAGTCGCGAGACCGCCTGGTGCGCTGCCTCGAAGCTTCTCCCGAGGTCCGCATCGCGATCCACCAGCTCAGCGACCTCGGGTTCGTGCACATTGATCGGACGCTCCGCGACTACGTCCTCCGCCAGCCGCGGGAGCGCGTCATCTTTCTCACCCCGGGGGCCGAAGAGGCCTTCGTCGCGTTGTTCCCGCGGCCGCGCTGACCGCTCGGACGTTTGACAGGGAGAGAGGGGCTCCGCATCATGTGCCGGTGACGGCGATGTCCAAGGCGATGTCCACCGGGGAAGGGCGGAGGCGGAGCCGCCCGTCTCGGCGCATCGTTCTGTTTCAGCCCCGCGTCGGCTACATGGACAACGTGCGCAGCAAGCCGGCGCTGCCGCTGAGCCTGCTGCACGCGAGCTCGCTCGCCGCCCGCGAGCTCGACGTGGTGCTCATCGACCAGCGCGTGCAGCCGGACTGGCAAAAGCGCCTCGAGCGCGAGATGGCCGCCGGGCCGCTCCTGCTCGGGATCACGTGCTACACCGGGCCGATGATCGCGGAGGCGCTTGCCGCCGCGCGGATCGCGAGGGCGGCCGGCCCCGACGTCCCCATCGTGTGGGGCGGGGTCCACGTCGGGCTGCTCCCCGAGCAATCGCTGCGCCACCCGCTCGTCGACGTCGTAGTGCGCAGCGAGGGCGAGGGTCCGCTGCGCGACCTCGCGCGATGCCTCGCGCGGGGGGGGCACCTCTCGGAGGTGCCGGGGATCTCGTGGCTCGACGGCGATCGCTACATGGAAAACGCGGCGGAGCCGTTCATGGATCTCGACGCCGCCCCCGAGATTCCGTACGAGCTCGTGAATGTCGAGGACTACATGCCCCTCTACGAGGGGCGCCGCAGTCTCTACCTGGAGAGCTCGCGCGGGTGTCCGTTCCCCTGCACCTACTGCTACAACGTCTACTTCAACGACCGGAAGTGGCGCGCGCAGTCCCCCGACCGCGTGCTCGAGCGCATCGAGCACATGCACCGGCGCTTCGGGGTCGAGGACGTCTATTTCGTCGACGACGACTTCTTCATCAATCCGAAGCGTTCCCGCGGCATCGTCGAGGGGCTGCAGCTGCTGCGGCCGATCTACCGGGCGACTTCC
>DAISKN010000085.1:0-14634 GCA_036820975.1 Acidobacteriota bacterium
TTCGAATCTCGCGGAGTCTTTCCACGGCGGATAGACTACTATACGATGAACTCCCCGATGATGACGCTCCTCACGCTCTCGGCCGCCTTTCTCCTGTCGACGGCCCGCTGCACGAGCCAGGGCGAGCAAAGCCATGACGAGCCGCGACGGCTCATGGTCGAGGAGCAGCTCCTGGGCCGAGACATCAAAGACCCGCGGGTGCTCGCGGCGATGGGCCGGGTTCCCCGGCATCTGTTCGTGCCCGCGGCGCTGCGGTTTCGGGCCTACGCCGATCATCCCCTGCCCATCGGCAACGGACAAACCATCTCCCAGCCGTACATCGTCGCGCTCATGACCCAGCTCGCCGAGGTCGAGCCCGACGATGTGGTGCTCGAGATCGGGACCGGCTCGGGGTACCAGGCGGCAGTGCTCTCGGAGATCGCGAAAGAGGTCTATACAATCGAGATCGTGCCCGACCTCGCCGAGAGCGCCAAGGCCCGCCTCGCCGAGCTCGGCTACGACGACGTGACGGTCCGGGCGGGAGACGGGTACCTGGGGTGGAAGGAGAAAGCGCCCTTCGACGCCATCCTCGTCACCGCCGCCGCGCCCGAAGTGCCACCTCCCCTCGTCGAGCAGCTCGCCCCCGGCGCCATCCTGGTGATCCCCGTCGGACCGCAGTCAGAAGTCCAGAGTCTCCTGCGGATTCAAAAGGCGGCGGACGGAACCACGGTGACCCGGGAGATCCTGCCGGTGGTCTTCGTTCCCCTGGTGCGCGAGCGCAAGTAGCACTGCATGAAACTCGAAACGCTGAATCTCCTCGTTCTCCTCACGTTCTGCGCATGCGGCGACGGCGGCAGCGGCCCGACGCAGGTGACCACCAGCACCACGACCACCACGGCGACCCCGATCTCCCCTTTCGAGATCCGGACGCTCCTCACCGTCTACCCCAGGGCGGAAGACGAGGCGCTGTGGACGGAGGGAACGACGCGCGACGATCGCATCGGCCGGATTCTCCTCGGCTTCGACACCCTGCACGAGGGAACGACTTTTCTCGACAACGAGGGGCTTCGCGAGGACCTCCAGGCGGCCGTCGAGCGGATCGACGCGCAGTTCAGCGACGCCGACTACCGGAGCGCGTTCAACGAAACGAAGGAGAACCTCCTCCGCTACTTGAACGACGCCGACTCGGACGGATGGGCCATCGACGGACGACACGGCGAGGGGCGCGACTGGCCGTTCGACGGCAATGGCAACGACCCCGACGGCTGGACGGCGCAGATCGTGGTGACGGTGACCCGGCCTTAAGTTCCCCCGCCCAGCGTTTCCGCGAGCTCCTCCATGGCGGCGAGCCAGGTGCTCGCCATCACGTCGTAGCCGATGTTGTTCGGGTGGAGGCCATCCGGCCCCTGGCCGGCCAGGTCGTTAGCCTCCTCATGATCGGCGATCTGGACCGTAATGCGGTTCGCTTCCTGGCGGATCACGTCGTTCAGGCGCGGAATGAACGGCGCCCCGGACGTCCGGAAGCCGTCGGGATTGAGCAGTGGATAGGTTCCGATGATGACCAGCCGACCCTCCCTCTGAACGAGGGTCATCATCTCGATGAGGTTCTCCCGCACCACGGGAAAACGAGGCGTGCTGTTGTTGACGTCGACGATGCCCTCGAGGAGGAGCACCAGGTCGGGGTCGTGGACCCGCATCTCGTTGCGAATGCGCTCTACACCTTCGACAGTCCTCTCCCCCGGGATCCCCGCGTTCACCAGCTCGAAACCGGAACCGTACTTCGACTCCAGGAGCCGCCAGAGCTTGGGGATATAGCCTTCGACGAGAGTGAGATCGGTCTGTGCTCCCGGAGGCAGGGAGAGCGCTTCGAGAGTCACTCCGTAGGTGAGGCTGTCGCCGAAGCAGAGAATCCTCCGAAAAGGGAGATCGGCCACGATCGCCTGGGCCGCGCCGGCGGCAGCCTGCGACGAGCGCCGTGGAGCGACGGGAGATTCATCCACGGGAGACGTCGAGCTTCCGCAGCCTGACAGGATCAGCAGCGCAAACAGCGCGATCTCGATTCTCCTCACAGACGTTCCCGCAGCTTCCTCGCCGCCTCGCGCGCTCGAGCGCGTATGCGCTCCTCGTCGAGGTCTTTGAACTGCCTATTTTGATACAGGATCTTGCCGTTCACAATTACCGAATGCACCGGGGCTCGCAGCGCGCCCCAGAAGAGATGCTCCGGCAGGTTCTCCTCCTCGAGCGGCGTGGGCGCCCGGTAGTCGAGCACCACGAGATCCGCCCGCGCGCCCGGCTTGATCCGACCGAGCTCCGCTCCGAACACCCGGGTCGCGAGGTCCGCGTTTCCCGCGAACGCCGCGCGGCAGGCGAGCCGGATCGCGTCTTTCAGATCGCGGCCGCGAGTCCTCTGGCGATAGGCGGCGCTGCGCACTTCCTCGCTTACACTCGGACCGCAGCCGTCGGTCGCGAGCGCGAGCTGCGGCACCGACGAAGCGGCTCTGGCCAGGTCGAGCGTTCCCGTTCCGGAGAGGATGTCCGACTGCGCGCCGTGGGCGATCCAGACTTCCCTCTCGCGGAACACCATCTCGTCCTCGGGAGCCATGGGGCCGCGGTAGAAGGCCACTCCGCCGTTCCTCCAGACGCCGAGGCGCTCGAGGCGGTTCACCGCGTCGGATTCGCCGCCGTCGTCCTGGAGACGAACGTGAGCCCCCGCGCCTGAGTGCAGGGCGGCTTTCGCGACGTCCGCCAGCAGCTCGTCTTCCATCCCGGTCGTGGCGTCGATCCCGAAGAGTCCCTGGATTCTGTCCGCGCTCGACCCCCGGCAGCTCGCGAGATGCCGTGCGTTCTCGCGCATCGCGGCGGCGGCGTCCGACCCCGGCGAGATCACGTAAGCGAGAGCGCCCCGGACTCTCGCCTCGCTGAACGCTCGCGCCACCGCCGTCAGGCTTCCCTCGACGAACGCCGGGCTCGACACCAGGGCGAAGCACGTGGTGACCCCGGAGCGCAGGGCGTCGAGCAGGCCGGCGAGAGCACTCCAGTAGAGGCTCTCCTCCTCGAGAACCCTCTCGATGCGCTCGCTCTCGCGCCAGGGAACGGGAAGCCCGGGGGTCAAGCTCCGGTAGAGCCGGCTTCCGGCATCGATCATCCCCGGCACCACCAGCCGTCCCGAAACGTCCAGGATCTCGGTGTCTTCGTCGTAGCGATCGATGAGCTTTCCCACGAGGCCGAAATCGACGATGCTCTTGCCCTCGATCGCGAGGAGCGCCCCCGAGACCGACGGCTGCGAGGACCAATGGGTGACCAGGTCCGCGTTGTTGACGATCATGAGCCGAAGACTCCCTTCGCGCGCAGGGCGCGAAGGGTCTCGGCGTCCATCCCGAGCCGCTCGCCGAGGACCGCTTCCGTGTGCTCGCCGAGCATCGGGGGGTGCTCATGCCGCCGGCCTTCGCCCTTCGGGCTTCGGCCAGGCGGGCCGATCTTCACGGGATTTCCGGTCAGCGGCAGCTTCCCGAGCTTCGGATGATCGACCTCGATGCGCATCTCCCGGGGCGCGATCTGGGGATTGGAAAAAACCTCGCGGACGTCCCGTACGCGCCCCACGGGAATCCCCGCCTCCTCGAGGAGATCGACCCACTCACCGGTGGTGCGGGCGGCGAAGAGCGGGTCGAGCTTCGCCTTGAGCTCCTCGTAGCTCGCCACGCGGCCTTGGTTGTTGTCGTACCGGCGGTCGTCGAGAGCCGGATCCTCGACGGCGCCGACGAACCGTTTCCACAAGCTGTCGTTTCCGACGCCGACGATCACGTGTCCGTCCGCGGTCGCGAAAGTCTCGTACGGCGTGAGGGAAGAGTGCCGGTTGCCGAGCCGCCGTGGAGTCTCCCCGGTCATCAGGAAGCCCTGCGCCTGATAGCAGAGGGTTGCGACCACGCTGTCGAAGAGCGCGACGTCGATGTAGGCGCCTTCCCCGGTTTTCTCCCGCCGGTAGAGGGTCGCGAGGATGCCCTCCCCCGCCATCATTCCGGTGAAGATGTCCGCAAGCGAGGCTCCGACCTTCATCGGCATCCCCCGGGGCTCGCCGGTGAGGCCCATCCAGCCTCCTTCGCCCTGCATCACCGCGTCGTACCCCGGGCGCTCGCGAAGAGGACCGCTCTGGCCGTATCCCGAGATCGAGCAATACACCAGCCGGGGGTTGCGGGTCCTGAGGACCTCGTATCCGAGCCCCAGGCGATCCATGGTGCCGGGACGGAAGTTCTCGATGACGACGTCGGCGCGATCGACGAGCCGGAGCACGATCTCGAGGGCTTCGGGCACCTTCAGGTCGAGAGTGAGGCTCTTCTTGTTTCGATTCACGGCGAGGAAGTAAGCGCTCTCGCCTTCGACGAAGGGCGGTCCCCAGTAACGGCTGTCGTCCCCCCCCGGAGGCTCGATCTTGAGCACATCGGCGCCCAGGTCTCCGAGGAGCATGGTGCAGAAGGGACCCGCGAGAATCCGGGTGAAATCGAGGACGGTTACGCCGGAAAGGAGGAGCTCTCTACCCATATCCCACGGGGGAAGAGCTTATCGCAAATATCGAAGGGCGAGGGCGGTGACGTTGTCCTTGCCGCCGTTCTGGTTGGCGGCGTCGATGAGCTGTCGCACCAGTCGCTCGAGAGAGCCGACCGAGGACTTCACGATCTCCGAGAGGCGCGCCTCCGGAACCATGCCGTGCAGGCCGTCAGAGCAGAGAAGGAAGAGGTCCTGGTCCTCGAGCGGATACTCCTCGACGCTGATGTCGATGTTCTCCTTGGCGCCAATCGCCTTGGTGATGATGTTCTTCATCGGGTGGCTGTCGGCTTCCTCGGGGAGCAGCACGCCTTCGTCCACTGCCGCCTGCACCCAGGAGTCGTCGACGGTGATTTGCTGGAAGGAGTCGTTGCGCAAACGGTAGGCACGGCTGTCGCCCGCGCTCACGAAGCTGATGACATCCGGGTCGGCGAGGGCGGCGACGATGGTGGTCCCCATGCCGGTGTAGTCCTGCCGATGGTCCGCTTCCTTCCAGACGCGTTTGTTCGCGAGCATCACGGCGGTCAGGAGCCGGTTGGCGTTGAGAGAGAGCTTCGGGTCCACGCCGTAGGGCCAGGTGATCTCTTCCTCCGCGCCCGAGCGCTGGACGAAGTTGAAGACGGTCTCCACGGCGAGACGCGACGCGATCTCGCCGGCGTTGTGCCCTCCCATGCCGTCGGCGACGATGAACAGACCGAGATCGTTGTCGAGGGTCAGGCTGTCTTCGTTCAGCTTGCGCCTCAAACCGACATCGGTGGCACCGTAGCTTTCGATGGTCATCATTTTTTTCTGGTGGGAGTCTGTAATTCAGGATAACACTGCTTTTCCAGGGATTTCAAGGCCATTGCGCCCGCCTTGGCAGCGACAACGCTTCGCCGGAGGAGGCCCGGAGATTGACAGTGGCTCCGGAGTGAACCTAAAATGGAATTTCTCGCGCTGCCCGCAAAAGGATACAGGGCCAACCCGAACCCGAATGTCACGCTATCGCGTCCTTCTCGTGGAGCCGAACCGCGATCTGGGCCGGATCCTCCAGGAGTACCTCCGGCGTTCGGATCTGGACGTGCTGTCGGCGTTCGACGCCGGCTCGGGGCTGGAGCTCGCGCGGCGAGAGCGTCCGGACCTCATCGTCTCCGAGTCCGAGCTTCCAGGCGGCGCGAGCGGCCTCGAGTTTCTGCGGGCGCTGGGGACGGAAACCGACCTGGTCTCCGTTCCGGTCCTCCTGCTGTCGGGCGCGGCCACTCCCGAAGAGCGTCTCGACGCGTTGAGCTCGGGAGCGGAGGATTACCTCCTGAAACCGTTCACCATGAAGGAGCTCGTGTACCGGTGCGAGCGCCTCATCGTGCACCAGCGAAAGAGCGAGCTCGGCGAGCTCTCGGGAGACCTCGCTCGTTTCAAGAGCACCGACGTGCTGCAGCTCCTCGAGGCCAACCAGGCGACGGGAGTCCTCCATATCGACGGCGAGTACAAGGGAGAGATCCACCTTCTGGATGGATATATCTGCGGGTGTTTCGCCGAGAATCACAAGGGCGAGGAAGCTGCCTACCGGCTGATTCCCGTCCGCAACGGCCGGTTCCACTTCATCCGGTCGAACATCCGGAGCAACATCCAGAACGTGCGCTCGACCACCGAGTTCATGATGGAAGCCCTCCGCCGCCACGACGAAAGGGCGAAGCTCCCGGCATCATGAGTGCGCTGGGGCCCCACCCCCAGCGCTCCCAATACAGGCGCCCTCCGGGCGCCGCAGCTTGCTGAGACGCTGAAGGTGGCGATGCCCGCATGTTTGTCTTTGCGCCTTTGCGTTGATTTCCCCGTTTTAGAACAAGCTGACTTTGACTCGGAGGTATTTCTTCGGGTCCTGGCGGATGTCCGAGATCAGGCCCTGGAGCTCGTTCGCCGTCTTGTTCAGGTTGTCATAGAGCGCTCGGTCGTGCAGGAGCTGGCCCGCCGTGCCTTCGCCGCGATCCAGCCTCGCCGTCACCGACGCGATATTGGCGGAGAGCGCGTCCAGACGATCGTAGAGCTCCCGCTCCCGGACCAATGCGCCGAGCGTTCCCTCGCCACTGTCGATGCGATCCGTGACCCGGGCCAGGTTCTCGGTGACGCGGGCGATCGAGCGCCCCATCTCCTCGTCGTGGACCAGGCGTCCGATGGCGCCCTCTCCCTCCTCGATGCGCGCCATGAGATCCTTCATGCTCTCCGTGAGCGCGTTGAGGTTGTCGTAGACCGCCGGGTCGTGAATCAGCTTTCCGAACGTTCCCTCGCTCTTGTCGAGGCTCACGAAGATCTGATCGGCCTTCTCGATGAGGCTCTTCAGCCGATCGTGAACGTCCTCGCGCTTCAAGAGCGCTCCCAGCGTCCCCTCGCCCTCCTGGAGCTCGTGGGCCAGGTCCCGGATGTCCTTCATCGTCGCCGAGGCGTCGGTGATGATGCCTTTGAGCGGATCGCCTTCCGCCTCCCCGGGCACCACCCCCTGGTCTTCGATCCGGACCCCTCCCGCGGCGCCGGGCTCGACGTCGAGAAGCTTCTCGCCCAGGACCCCCAGGCTCCCCACGGTCACGAGGGAGTTGGTGGTGACCCGGTCCTGGATGTCGCTCCTGAGGGTGAGCGTCACCTTCACCGGCGCCGGAGCGTCCGGTCCGGCGAACTCCACCTCGCGCACCGATCCGACCTCGACGCCGGACAGGTGGACGGGAGCGCCCGCCTTGAGTCCGTTCACGTCCTTCAGGTAGCTGTAGACGGTGTACTGGCCGCCGAAGAACGGGAGTCCGCCCTCGCGCGTGATGTAGATGGTCGCGGCCATGGCCACCATGAGGGCGATGGCGACCACCACTCCCACGCGCAGCTCGGCATAGGTGAGCGTCTTTTTCGCTGGCATCTGGTATTCTACCTCCTCGCGACGGGTATCAGAAGTCCTTCCAGAAACTTACGCACGTAGGGCTCGTCCGTGGCCCAGAGCTCCCGTTGGGGGCCCCGGAAGACGACCTCGCCTCGATTGAGCACGATGAACTCCGTCCCCACCAGGACGTCGAGATCGTCGATGCGGTTGTAAACCGTCTGGCCGTCCTTGATCATCGTGAAGCTCTGGGCGACCTGAAACGCGTCGCGAAGCTGGTGGGTGACGAGGACCGAGGTGACGCCCTCGAGGTCCCGGAGCTTCACCACGAGATCGCAGATGGTGGATCCGATGATTGGATCGAGCCCGGTCGTGGGCTCATCGTAGAGGATGCACTGGGGCCGGTGGGCGATGGCGCGGGCGAGCGCCACCCGGCGTCTCTGCCCTCCGGAGAGATCCGAGGGCATACGCTCGTAGAACTCCTCGAGGTCGACGAATCCCAGAACGCTGCGCACCCGGCTCTCGAGGGCTTCGTCGGACAGTTGATCTTGTTCGGTGAGCCGGAACCCGACGTTCTCGGCCACGGTCAGAGAATCGAAGAGCGCCCCTTCCTGGAACACCATACCCATCGCCGCCCGAACATTCATCAAGTCGGATTCCTCCATCCGGGAGATGTCCACCCCATCCACCTCGATCGCGCCGGACTCGGGCTTGATGAGACCGAGAACCAGCTTGAGGATTGTGGACTTACCCGATCCGCTGCCCCCGAGAATTATCTCCGTCGTCCCCGCAGTCACCTCGAAGGTGATGCCCTTGAGCGCGTATTCTTCCGTGCCGGGATAAGCGTAGTAGACGTCTTGGAACGAGATGACGGGAAAGGGCATGGTCAGGGATACACGAACCTGAGGATGAGCAGGTTCAGAAAATAGTCGGACGCCAGAATCATGATCGAGGCCGTCACCACCGACTGGGTGGTGGACTCCCCGACGCCGCGGGTTCCGCCCGTGGTGTTCAGTCCCTGATAGCAGCCGACGGTGACGATGATATAGCCGAACACGATGGGCTTGGCCAGTCCCATGAACAGATCGTGAACCTGGATGGCATCGAGGGCTGAGTGCCAGTAGAGGCTGGTCGCGAGCCGGAGAGTGAAGCGCGCCACCAGATAGCCTCCGATGAGGCCCACGGCGTTGCTCAGAACCGTGAGCGCCGGCACCATGACCAGTCCGGCGAGGAGCCTGGGAACGACGAGCTTCCGGATGGGGTCCGTACCCAGCGAGCGCATGGCGTCGATCTGCTGGGTCACCACCATCGAGCCCAGCTCCGCCGCCATTCCCGAGCCCACCCGCCCGGACACCATGAGCGCGGTGAGCACCGGACCGAGCTCCCGGATCATCGATAACGACACCATCCGTCCCACGTAGGGCCTCGCGCCGAAGGCGTCGAGGGTCGCGGACGTCTGGACCGTCAGCACCATCCCGGTGAAGAGCCCGGTGAGACAGACGATGGTGAGCGAGCCCACGCCGATGGAGTCCATCTGATCGAACGTGTCCCGCCAGTACAGCGGCCGCGAAATGAGGGTTACGACCGACTGGAACGAAAGCTTGGAGAACTCCTGGATGCTCAGGAGCCTGCGCTTCATTCCCAGTGCGAGAGAATCGATCACGTCTCCGTCCGGGTCAGCTTTCGAAGAGCTCGAGCTGCTTGAGCTCTCGGATGCGGTCTCGAAGCTCGGCCGCCTTCTCGAACTCGAGCTCCTTCGAGGCCTTCTTCATCTGTCTGGTCAGCCGTTCGACCTCGCGCTCGATCTCCTGGGGGCTTCCGAAAAGAGGCGCCTCCTCCGCCACCCGCTGGTCGATGCCGGCGCCGGTGTCGCCCGCGCCCCCCATGCCGCCGCGGATGGACTTCACGATCGATTCCGGAGTGATGCCGTGCTTCCGGTTGTAGTCCTCCTGGACGCGCCGCCGCCTCGCGGTCTCTCCGATCGCGTACCTCATGGAGTCGGTCTCGACGTCGGCATAGAGGATCGCCTTTCCTCCGACGTTCCGCGCGGCGCGGCCGATGGTCTGGATGAGAGACCCGCCGGACCGCAGGAAGCCTTCCTTGTCGGCGTCGAGGATGGCGACCAGGGAGACCTCGGGCAGGTCGAGCCCTTCGCGAAGCAGGTTGATGCCGATGAGCACGTCGAACTCGCCGAGCCGCAGCTCCCGGAGGATCTTGACGCGCTCCAGGGTATCGATGTCGGAATGCAGATAGCGGCACCTCACCCCGATCTCCGCGTAGTACTCCGTCAGGTCCTCCGCCATCCTCTTGGTCAGCGTCGTGACCAGCACCCGTTCGTTCCTCGCCGCCCGCTCCCGGATCTCGTGGAGGAGGTCGTCCACCTGGCCCGTCACCGGCCGGACTTCGACCTCGGGGTCGATGAGTCCGGTGGGGCGGATGATCTGCTCGACCACCACCCCCTCGCTTCGCTCGAGCTCGTAAGGTCCCGGAGTCGCGGACACGTAGATCGTCTGACCGACGCGGCCCACGAACTCGGAGAAGTTCAGGGGCCGGTTATCGAGCGCCGAGGGCATACGAAACCCGTACTGTACCAGGGTCTCCTTCCGCGAGCGGTCGCCGTGATACATGCCTCGCACCTGGGGGATGGTCTGGTGCGATTCGTCGATCACCACCATCGTGTCCTTGGACAGGTAGTCCATCAACGTCGGAGGAGGCTCACCCGGCTTTCTGCCGGTGAAGTGGCGCGAGTAGTTCTCGATGCCGTGGCAGTAGCCGACCTCCTGGAGCATCTCCAGATCGAAAAGCGTCCTCTGCTGCAGCCGCTGGGCCTCGAGGAGCTTCCCCTCGGAGACCAGCTGGCGATGGAACCAGTCGAGCTCCTCGCGGATCGACTGAACGGCCTTGAGCGTGCGCTCCCGCGACGAGACGTAGTGGGTCTTGGGGAAGATCGTCACCTTGCGCATCGGCCAGAGCTTCTTGCCGGTAAGGGGGTCGAACTGGGAGATGCCTTCCACCTGATCGCCGAAGAGCTCGATCCGGACCCCGAGGTCGTCGTACCCGGGCACGATCTCGATGACGTCGCCGCGGACGCGGAACGTGCCCCGCTTCAATTCGTAGTCGTTGCGCTCGTACTGGATCTCGACCAGCTTCCGCAGCACCTCCGAACGATCCACTTCGGAACCTTGATCGAGGTGCACGAGCATCCCGTAGTAGGCCTCGGGAGAGCCGAGGCCGTAGATGCAGGAGACGCTGGCCACGATGAGAACGTCCTCGCGCTCGAAGAGCGATCGCGTCGCCGAGAGGCGCATGCGGTCGATCTCGTCGTTGATCGTGGCTTCCTTCTCGATGTAGGTGTCGCTCGCGGGGACGTAGGCCTCCGGCTGGTAGTAGTCGTAGTAGCTGACGAAGTACTCGACGGCGTTTTCGGGAAAGAATTCCTTGAACTCCTGATAGAGCTGCGCCGCCAGCGTCTTGTTGTGGGCGATGACCAGCGTCGGGCGGTTCACCGCCTCGATCACTTTCGCTATGGTGAACGTCTTTCCCGAGCCCGTCACTCCCAGGAGAACCTGGTCGCGGACCCCGGTCTCGAGACCGTTCGCGAGGTCGCGGATGGCCGCCGGCTGATCCCCGCTGGGCTCGAAGCTCGCGGCTACGCGGAACGCGCCCGCACGCCTCGTGGGCAACGGGTAACTCTCCTCGGATTGTAAGGACGAATCGGACGTTTCACGCGGCATCTCTAAATCCAATTCGTCAGTTTATCGTAGTTTTCCCTCCTTCCTCGAAACTCCATTCCATCCTTTCTGGAGCAGTCTTGGAGCAGTAGCCGCCTATCAGCAATTTGGTAGGGAGTCTTCCCCTCGATTTTCTCGTCTATGCAAGTAGAGTGAAGGCAAGGGGAGAGGAGTCATGGTGATCGGCTATGGCTTCTTTCCCCTTCTTCTTCAGCTTTAGGTAGACTTTCAGTATGAACGGTCCGGATGTATCTATATGGTAACAATCTTGGAAAGTAGGTCCTCGATCCCCTGGAGCCAGTACACGCCCACGCGGGGAAGCTGGAGCCTGAAGCCGCCGTCGAGACCGAGCGCGAGCCTGGAGCCACGAGGAAGGCCCTCGACGCCAGAATTATGCGGGAATTTTGGGAGAGAGGGGGCGCGCCTGAAGTGAGGAGAGGCGGATTCCACCTTGGCATGGCCGTTGTAAACGGATTTTGGGCAGTTTATTGCTCTTCCCTTGCGTTCGGGTTGATTCCAGCAATACGGGGAGAACTCTCCGCGAAAGATCTGCTCCTTCCCGAAATGATCCGGCAGGCAGGCGCAGTCTTCAAGGGGCCGCCGTGGTCGTACGATAGTTGCGTACTCATAGTTTCTCTCATCGCGGCGTTCATTTTGAGCTTTGTCTTCACCCGCTTCATCGCAAGTAATCCGCGCTCCAATCTGCGGCTAGCCAAGTTTGGAATCTTATACGGCATTGGCGTCGTCTACGTATCCTGTCTTCTTTTCCTGCCAATGAAACTGGCGCCGGCCCTGCCACCAGACATGACCTTTCTGTCTGCTGCTGTGAGCGCGTTCGGCATGATGATCCTCGGTGGCACCATCTTTGTTGCACTGTTCTCGCCGATCGTCGCAGTCGGGGGATGGGTTGTCGGTAGTCTGAACGGCTTTGTCGCAAGGTTAGTTTTGAGATAGACGAGCAATGGGACACCCCTCGATCCGAGACCCGCCATCCGTTAGTGTCGGCTTTCTCTACACTGCATACCTACCGTCGAGGTAGGTAGACGCTTCTTGCGGGGGTCAGGCCGCGAGGAGGCCCGGCCTCACGCGGGAATGGCTCCGCCGTCCTTCTTGTCGTAGATCCGATACTCGAAGTTGCCCTCCTCCGCATCGGCGAGGCGAACGGCCTCGTCGAAGGGAAACATGTGAACCGCGTCGTAGTCGGGCGGACAGAACTTGGCGCAGAGCTGGCAGCCGATGCAGGTATCGATGTTGATCTCGCAGACTTCGATCATCGACCCCGGCTCGGGATCGGGAACGAGGTAGATGCAGTCCTTGACCGGGCAGACGTGGATGCACATCTCGCACCCGCGGCCGAAGCACTTGCCCTTGTCTACGTAGGCCAGAAGCTTCGGCTTCTTCTTGCGCGGCCCGGTGATGAGAGGGTCTTGCATTTATCGATCTCCTGAGCGCTGATTATATCCAAGATTCGAAGAAAACGACCAATCCAGTAGTAGGCAGCCTTGCAATCAAAGTGACCATTGTCATGCATTTCCCGGGGTGGACTACGCTACCCACAGTTTGATATCTTTTCCCACTACAGCAGGAAAAGTCGGGTCGCAATGGGCAAATGTGTTTACTGTGGCGAGAAGGCCAGCCTCCTACGAAACTTCCACAAGGAGTGCCACGCAAAGCGAGAGTCCGGCTGGACCGAGTTGCTATCCGCAGTCACGAAGGGAATCGTCGAACAAACGGCGGTGCCAGAGCTCGAGCGCGAGCTCACGCAAATGGCTCGCCAGAGTTTCCACGACAAGGCGTCCATTCTGGAGGCCGTCATTGTCGGCTGGGAACAAACCGTCGAGAAATTTCTAGAGGACGGGCATCTCGATGAGTCGGAGGAGTCGCGGCTCGCGACCTTCGCCTCGGGGTTTGGACTCGGCCAGGCGCAGCTTGACCGAAAGGGCGCATGGATGCGCCTGGCGAAAGGTGGGGCACTACGAGATCTACTCAACGGACGCATCCCTTCTCGATTGAAGATCGAGGGTGATTTGCCTTTCAATTTCCAGAAGAGCGAGCAGTTGATTTGGGTCTTCCCAGACACGAAGTATTACGAAGACCAGAAGCGCCGCCAGTTCGTGGGCCGATCTTCAGGCGCGAGCATCCGAATCGCGAAAGGCGTCTATTACCGCGTTGGGGCGTTCAAGGGAAACCCGGTGGATACGGTGGAGACCGTGCTCATGGGCACTGGGCTCTTCGGCGTGACGAACAAGAATCTCTACCTCAGCGGATCAGGAAAGGGATTTCGTGTTCGACTCGACAAGGTTGTTGCAATCCACCCATACGAAGACGGCGTGGTCATCCAGCAGGAGCAGGCAACAGCGAAACCCAAAACGCTGATCACTGGTGATGGATGGTTCACGTACAACGTGCTGAAGAATGCCACGAACGTTTCATCCTGAGGGTTAAGAGGAGGACACCACGAGATATCTAATCGCACTCGCAGTCGCGATGTTGCTCGCCGGCGATGCCTTGGCGGCCAGGTGCAATCCGAAAGGAACGTGCCGAGCGTGCAAGAACTGCAGCAGCTGCACGAACTGCGCGAAGAACGGGGGTACTTGCTCCGTTTGTCGGAGGGCTGACTCGAAAACCCACAGGTGAATCGGTAGTGCTCCCGGTGGCGACCCGCCACCTCCATTCCGCTATACTTGTGCTGACATGGGACAGGTCGAAGCCGAGAGCAAGATCTTCCGAAAGGGCCTCGGGCTCAAGGATGAGGTTCGAGAGCCCCTGCGCAAGGACTACAAGGGGCTCATCGTCGACTTCGCCCGGACCCACGGATTCACTCTGGCCGCGGGCGAGCTGACGTTCCGGCTGGCGAAGGAGTTCGGTTTCTGCTACGGAGTCGACCGCGCGGTGGAGTACGCCTACGAGGCCCGCAGCCGCTTTCCCGGAAAACGCATCTTCATCACCGGCGAGATCATCCACAACCCCTACGTGAACCGCCGCCTGGAGGAGATGGGGATCGAGTTCCTCGGCGGCCCGTACGGAACCCCGGAGAAGTTCCGTCCGGTCACCGCGGACGACGTGGTGCTTCTTCCCGCCTTCGGCGTGTCGATGGGCGAGCTCGATATCCTCAAGGAGACGCAGGCGGTCCTCGTCGACACCACCTGCGGATCGGTGATGAACGTCTGGAAGAACGTCGAGCGCTACGCCCGGACGGGATTCACCTCGGTGGTCCACGGCAAGTACTGGCACGAGGAGACGAAGGCGACCGTCTCTCGAAGCGGCCACTACCTCGTCGTCCGCGACATGGACGAAACCGACGTGGTCTGCAGGTACATCGAGGGTCAGGGCGATCGCGAGGTCTTCCTCGAGCGCTTCGAGAAAGCCATGTCTCCCGGCTTCGACCCCGACCGGCACCTCGAGCTCATCGGGGTCGCGAACCAGACGACCATGCTCAGCACTGAATCTCTCGCCATCGCCGAGGAGCTGCGCCAGGCGATGATTCGCCGCCACGGCGAAGCGGAGGCGGAAGCCCGATTCCGGAGCTTCGACACCATCTGCAGCGCCACC
>DAISKN010000086.1:0-14602 GCA_036820975.1 Acidobacteriota bacterium
GCTCGGTGAGCCGGAGCGTGGGCTGGCTCGATTTCACCCGCGCCATCACGTTCGGAAACGCTCTTCGCGAGCTCGCGGCGGACCATCCGGAGATCTGGCCGAGGGGGCTTCTGCAGATGGCCTGTTTCGTCGGGCGCAACAAGCGCTTTCTTCTACCCGAGCCGGCGAGTGTCGAGGGCTCGGACAGCATCTTCGCGAGGGCGCATGAGGCCGTTCTCGATCACGGACTGAGCGAGCCCATCTTCTCCGCTCATCTGGTGAAGACGCTCCTGGCGGCGGAGCGCGAGCTTCCCCACGTTTCGCCGGGGTGTGCGCGACACCTGACCGCGGCGCTCGGCCGCTTCTTCTCCGCGAGGATCAAGGAGAAGCACCCTCTGCGAACGGCGCGCCAGGCTATCGCTCTGGTGACGAACCGCTAGGGAAGCTGCCACGGACGTCGCAGGTCCGCGTAGGCCGCTTCCGTGAGTTGCACCAGAACGGGGTGGGCGTCCGCATCGAGCCAGTGGACGAGCTCGCGGATTTCATCCGTCGGCATCGCCGTGCAGCCGACCGTCGGGCTCTGGGGACTGGACCAGGCGTGGAGAAAGATGCAGGAGCCGGCGCCGAACTCGACCGGGACGGAGTTGTGGGCGACCACGACTCCCCAGACGTAGTCATCGATCTCGCGCATCTTCTCCGACGACTTCCAGTCGGGACCGGCGACCTTCGCCCGGTCCACGATCCAGTTGTAGTGGCGCGAGCCCGGATCGTCCACGCACTCGTGCCCCTCCTTCAGCCGGACGTAAGGAAGCCGGACCCCGTCCGCCTCCTCGAAACCGAAAGCCGAGCTGAGCGCGAAGACCCCGGCGGGGCTCCTGCCGTCTCCCTCCTTCTTCGAAGGAAGCCCGGGAACCGGGGAGCGATTGAGGCCGGCTCCGGAGGCGAGACCCGCTTTCCCGACGACGACGCTCGCTCGAGGTGAGCTCTCCCTCCAAGGCGAATCCGCGGAGTCGCGCTCGAAGCGCCGGAGGACGCCCGCGGTCGCGGTCTCGTTCGGCGTCACCACCAGGACGAGCTGGAGGGACGAGGCAGGAACGGGCGAGCTGTCGGCGGAGGCGAAAAGCGCCCCCAGAATCCATGCGAGCGGAATCCCCATCACCGTACCTCCCGCGGAATATGCGATCATAGTCGAGACGTGGATTGGATCAAGAGAGGTCTTCGGTTCGAGTGCCAGCCCGACTGCGGGAAATGCTGCACCAACGACCGGGAGGGAAGCGTGTTCGTGGAGCCCGCGGACATCGAGGCCCTGGCGAAGAAGGTCTCCATGACCCCGAGGGCCTTCGCCCTCGCCTACACCACGCGCGAGGAAGGGTGCGACCTGGAGCTCAAGAAAACCGTCGAAGGCCACTGCCTCTTCCTGTCCGACCGGACCTGCACCGTGCACGAGGCGAAGCCGCTCCAGTGCCGGGCCTACCCGTTTCTGCCGCTCGACGGATTCACCCCCGTCGAGTCGGAGTTCACCTGGCGCTACGAGAAAAAGTTCTGCCCGGGAATCGGCAAGGGCCGCCTCTATTCGAAACGCGAGATCGTCGCCATCAGCCGCGGCCGCGGTGACGTCCAGGGTTTCGCTTGCCTTTCCGGGGAAAGGGGGCGTAAGAAATGATCATGCGCAATCGAAGGTGGCTGCCGCTGTTTCTGGGCATCGTCGGCTGCGCCGTCACCCGCGTCGAGGCCCAGGGTCAGTGCACGGTCCTCGACCAGAACATCTTCGTCCGGGACACGCTTCGCGATATCTACCTCTGGTACCAGGAGCTCCCCGATCTCGACCCCGCGCTCTATCCCTCCCCCGAGGCGTACCTCGACGCGGTGCGATACCGGCCCCAGGACGAGACGTTCAGCTACATCAACTCCGCCGAAGTATCGAGCTCTTACTATTCTGAAAGCCAGTATGTCGGCCTCGGCATCTCCATATTCTGGGTCCGCGCGGATCGAGCGCGTCTGGCGCAGGTCTTTCCCGACAGCCCGGGGTCGGAGGTGGGAATGGCCCGAGGCGACTACCTGGTCGCGATCGGCGGGACCCCGATCGAGGACCTCGTGGCCTCTGGGGGCTTCGACGCGGCGCTCGGACCGTCGGAGATCGGAGTGCAGGTCGACATGCGCTGGCGCAGTCAATTCGGGGAGGAGCGGAACGCCGTTCTCACCAAGCGGCCGGTGACGATCCCCACCGTCTCGCAAAGAGAGGTGTTCGACGTCGACGGACTTCCCGTCGGATACGTGCACTTGCGGAACTTCGTGGAGCCTTCGATCGGAGCGCTCGACGCCGCCTTCGCCGAGTTCCAGTCTCGGGGCGTGACCGCCATCGTTCTGGACCTCCGCTATAACGGCGGGGGCCTCATCGAGGTGTCTCGCCACCTCGGAAGCCTCATCGGCGGGTTCCGCACGAACACCCAGCCTTTCGTGGAGCTGGCCCACAACGACAAGAACTCGTTCCGCAACCGCACGTTTCGCTTCGACGACCCGGAGCAGAGTCTCGACGTTCCGAGGCTCGTGGTGATCGCGACCCGCGCCTCGGCGTCGGCGAGCGAGCTCGTCATCGAGGGGCTGAAACCCTTCATCCCGGTGACGGTCGTGGGCGATCGGACCTACGGCAAGCCCGTGGGTCAGTATGGCTTCCAGTTCTGCGACAAGATCCTGTTTCCAGTCTCGTTCCGGAGCCGGAACGCCGCGGGCGAGTCGGACTACTTCGACGGAATCCCCGCCGACTGTCCCGCGGCGGACAACCTCGACCGCGCCCTCGGCGATCCGGCCGAGTCGTCCCTCGCTGAAGCCCTGTACTTCCTGAGGCGGGGCGAATGCAGCCCCGACTCGCAGGCCGCGGCGCTGTCCCTGCGGGAACCGCCCGTCCTGCGAGGAACCGGCTGGCAGCGCCTCGTCAACGCCTACTAAAACCAATACAAGGGGGATGGGGAGATAGCCGGATGGGGAGATAACACAAGAACCTTCTGGATTGTCTCCCTATCTCCGCATCTCCACATCCCCCTTCTTACACTCTTTCGAGCTCGCTACGGCAAGGCGGCGATGGCCTCGATCTCCACCATCAGGCCCGGTCGGGCGAGCTTCGAGATCTGAACCAGGGTGCTCGCCGGGGGGTGGCCCTTGAAGTACTCCGCGCGCACTTCGGCCGATCCCAGAAACGCCTCGACGTCGGTCGTGAAGATGTTGATCTTGACGACGTTCGAGAAGTCCGCCTTCTGTGAGGCGAGCGCGGTCTTCAGGTTCTCGAGCACCTGACGCACCTGTGCTTTCATGTCGTTCTCGCCCACGAGGTTCCCCGCGGAGTCGAACGCGACCTGGCCGGCGATGAAGAGCAGGTTTCCCACCTTCACAACGTGGCTGTAGGTCGTCGGCTTGGTGAGCCCGTCCGGGTTGATTCGCTCGATGGACTGTCCGTAAGCGAGCGAGGGGGAGATGCCGAGCGCGAGAACCAGTGCGAAATGCTTCATATTCCTCCTCCGATGCCCTCCATACTTGCCCGGGGACGGGAGCGGGGTCAAAATAAACCGCGATGTACTACCTGCTCCTCTACGAGGTCGTCGAGAACTATGTCGAAAAACGCAAGCCGCTGCGGGACGCCCATCTCGAAAGCGCCCGCAAGGCCTTCGACCGTGGTGAGCTCGTCCTCGGCGGCGCCTTCGCCGACCCGGTGGACGGCGCCGCTCTGGTCTTCAAGGGCGAGGACCCCACAGTCGCGGAGCGCTTCGCCCGCAACGATCCTTACGTCGTGAACGGACTCGTCAAGAATTGGCGGGTGCGCGCGTGGAACGTGGTCGTCGGTGGAGCGGGTCCATGATCGCCCGGTCCTGGACCGCGGAGGCGACGCCCGCGAGGGCCGAGGAGTACGTCCAGCACTTCCGCCAGAAAGTCCTTCCCGTCCTGGCGAGCATCGAGGGGCACCGTGGGGCCTACGTACTGACGCGAAGCGTCGGAGAGGGAGTCGAGATCGTCATCATCACCCTCTGGGAGTCGATGGAGGCCGTCCGGAAGTTCGCGGGCGACGACCCCGATGTCGCCGTAGTGACCCGCGAGGCGCGCGCCATCCTGACCCGGTTCGACGAGCAGGTCGCGCACTACGAAGTCGCCTGGAAGAGCTGATTCCAGAGGCCTCCGGGTAGCACTCCCCTTGCAAGACGAGTTATACTTATTGGCGCTAGAATGGTTCTGGCTATGCGACCGTGTGTGCCCACGATGCTTCCAGACTTCGTGAGCCTCACTGTCTGGAGGTTGCTTCCTTGAAGATTTACGTGGGAAATCTGAGCTACAACACCAACGAGCAGGCTCTTCGCGACCTGTTCGCGGAGCACGGCGCGGTCGAGGACGTCCACATAGTCACCGATCGCGACACCGGGCGTCCGCGGGGTTTCGCGTTTGTCTCCATGGCCGATCGGGGTGAGGCGATCGCCGCGATCGACGCCCTCAACCGGCGCGAGTTCGAGGGACGCACCCTGAACGTCAGCGAAGCTCGGCCGAAAGAGAACCGCGGCGGCGGCGGCGGCGGCGGCGGGGGTCGCGGCGGCAGTGGTGGTGGCGGTGGCGGATTCTCGCGCGGACGCCGCGACTAGACTGCTATAGAACCGCTTCCGTTTTGCCTATCCGAGCCTCGGATTCCACTCCACAGACGGTCTCACGGACTGCAATAACCATAGGTTAGCGTTCTGCCCGCGTGGTGATCGACGAGTGCTAGCGGACCTCGCCGGTCAAGCCCTGGAGAAGTTTCCGGACATCATCCTGCGTCGGGTCGAGCTCGAGCGAGCGACGGTAGGCCCCGACGGCTCTCTCCCGCTCTCCGAGCTCTCGGTACGAGTCGCCCAAGGCGTTCAACAACGCCGAGTCCGGCGGACGAAGACCCGCCGCGCGCTCGAGAAACTCCCGAGCGCGCGAGTAGTCCCCTCGAAAGTAGTACGCGTAGCCGAGGCCGGCGATGACCTCGTAGCGCTCTCGAAATCGTTCTTCCAGCGGCAACAGGAGATCGAGAGCCTCATCGGAGCGCTTCACGGAGAGGAGCGCGCCGGCGAGCTTGAAGCTCGCTTCCGGAAGACGTGGCCCTCCTTCCGCCACCGCTTGCCTGAGCTCGGCGGTCGCCTCCTCGTAGCGCTGCAGGCTCCAGAGCTGTTCGCCCCGCGCGAGCGCGAGGAAACCGGGCGGTTGGGGAAAGCCGCGGCGGTAGATGAATCCCGGACGATCGACCGCGCTCCGCGGTGAAACGACGACCTCCGCCCGACGCTCCTCGAGGACGGATTCGTCCGGGTCAGAGAGCTGGACGCGCAATGCGTAGTTGCCCCCTGCCATCTGGCGCAACGGGAAGGTTTGCACGACGGCGTCGCTTCCCTCGTCGACTCTCGTTTCGCGCTCGTCCATGACGGCCTCGCCTTGCAGCAAGGAGAAGCGGAGGCGCGAGCCCGCTCGAGCGTCGTGAACCTGCGCCAGGGCCACGAGATCGGCGCCCGTCGGGAACAGGTTCGAAACCGCCGGGTAGACTCGATCGTAGCCCACCTGAAACGCGAGCAGGTGGCCGGGCATCTCCTCCGACAACGGCCGTTCGTGGAGATAGCCCACCACCAGGCCGCCGAGGCCCGGTTGGCCGCCCCTCAGGGAAGCTACCTCGAGCGAACGCTCCGCAACCGTGAACTGGTGAACGGCCCGGTTTCTCAGCACGACGTTCACGCGGTAGTCACCCGGGACCAGCGGAAAGGCGTCCTGGAAGGCGAAGGGGAGTCTCGCTCCCTTCTGGAACTCGTTCGGCGGAAGCTCCAGATACGCCTCCTGTTCGTCCAGCGCGACGAGGACTCCATCCCTCGTCCGGACCTCGCGCGTGACATCGAGAGTCGTGTAGTACTTCGAGCCGTCCTCCGAAACCTGCAGGGCGAAGTTCTGAGGCGAAAGCTCGACGGTGAAGTGGACGAAGGGGGTCGAATCCGGTCCGTACAGAACCGTGAAGCCGCTCTCGCTGGGTACGAAGCGAAACGAATAGTCGGCCGATACCCGGTTCCCGTACCTCAGGTACGCGTCCGCGTAGTCGGCGCGGACGTTGCGCTTCGCCGACGACTCGATCCGCGCCAGCAGGATGTCCGTCCCGAACGCCGGCCGCCGGCTGACGAAATCGACGGGCTCTCCCAGGTCCAGGGTAAGGGACGCCCGCGCGAGATCGGGAGAGATCCGCTGGAGAACCTGGAGGGCCTCGCTGTTATCCGACGCGGGGGTGTACTGGTAGCCGGTCATGAGGGCGTTCGGGCCGTGGAGCACCGGGTTATAGAGCTCGTACTCGCCGATCGCTCGCCGCCGAAAGAACAGCAGGTTGAAGTCCGAGGGGAGCCCTTTGTCCGGCTGAGCCGGATAAACCCAGAGCTCGCACTGCACGACCTCGTTCTGCGACTCGAAACGAGTGATCGTCCTCGGCTCTCCGAGAACGATGTACATGCGCCCCCGGTCCGTCTTCCAGCCCGGGCGCGCAGTCTCCCGGCTCAGCTTCGTGCTCGCGTACTCGAGACGGCGATAATGCTCGGTGAGAAACTCGTTCTCCTTCGTCGCCGGGTCCGGATCACGAGCCCGCCAGAAAGCTTCGACGAAGCGCTCGCGCTCCTCCTGGGTTCCGAGGGACAGAAAGACGTCCATCTCGGGGTCGGAGATGAGGTAGACGGCCTCTTCCTCGAGCCATTTCCGGTACTCCGGAGGCAGGCGCTCCAACCGTTCGTCGGCCGCGGCCGCGAAGGCGAAGAGGCTCAGAACGAGGAACTCGATCGCGGCGATTCGGCTCATGGTGCGGCTTCGAGGTTCGTCCCGGCGAAGCTCTACGATATCACTCCCCCGTCAGGCCGGCGTAGATCTCGCGCCCCTTTCGCCAGAGCTCGATCACCTCGGCTTTCTGCTTTGCGGTGTCGAACGCATCCGACTCCTCGAGCAACTGGAGCACCCTCTCGATCCATCGCACGAAGTAGCGCGCATCCTCGGGCGAGCTCGGCGCCTCGTTCCCCTTGACGACGTAGATCGGGCTGGTGTGGGCGTATACGTAGCTGTCCATGAGCCAGTGAACTTTCTCCGGCCCCGTGACCCGCGCGGCAATCCAGCCACTCGCCGGCAGCGGAACCGTCGTGTCGAGCTCGATGCGGTACGGATCGTCGGGCTTCGTTGCGGAAACGACCTTCCCGTTGACGATGATGTCGAGGGACTCCATGGGGAGGATCGAGCTCGCCTCCGCTTCCACGCGAACGGTGGCGGTTCCCCCGGGCAGTCGCAGCTCGTCGCCCGGCTCCCTCCCCTCGACTTTCAGAAACAGCAGAGGTCCGTTGGTGACGAAGGAGCGGCCTTCGGTGAGACCGCGAATCCAGTTCCCGTAGTCGAGAGGCGAGCCGGATTTCACGTAGACCCTCGTCGTCCCGATGGCCGGGGCCCTCCAGTAGTTCGTCATGGCATCGGTTCCCGCCGACGCCGGAACCCGGAAGCCGAGGTTCAGCACCCGGTACCAGACGCTCGCGGAAACGTACTCGTCGCTCCAGATGCACATGACGTCGAAGTAGTCCACTTCACCGAGGGCCGCGCTCACCGGAAACTCCCGCGCCCCCCGGTACTCGTCCTCGGACGGATCGCGGCCCGGGACCTGGAAGGGATGGACGTAGCCCGCGACCGCGCCCTGACGATGCACCTCCTCCAGGATTTTCGAGTTCGTGGGGTAGTGCGCGCTCACGGCGGTTCCGAAGAACCCGTCGAACTGCGGGTAGATGAACTCCTTCAGGTTCAGAATCGACATGTGTCCGGCGAAGCTCGGTCGGTACTCCTCGTTGAAGTAGAGGAGGCGATTCGGCTTGGAGTGCTCGCTCAGCTTGCCCTCGAAGTAGTGGAGATCGTGGATGCGCGTACCCGCCTGGTTCGCGACCAGATCGTTGATGACGTGGAGGTCTTCTCCGTCCGCCTCGAGGAGGAGCGACCGGGGCGTTGCCTGGAAGATCCCGCCGTAGTTCATGTGAAGATGGTTGTCGCCGGAGTACCAGCCCCGCCCGGGGAGGTCGGCGAAGCGTTCGAGGGTGAGATCGAGGCTTTTCGTCTGACCGGCGACGACATCCAGGCTCTGGGCTCGAGGCCGGTACTCGAATCCCTTCATCACTTCGAGCGTGGCCGGGCCCGCGGGGAGCTCCACGGAGAAGCTTCCCCGGGTGTGGAAGTAGTGGTCCTCGGTCACCACGACCATGCGGTGAAAGGCGTCGAGGGGAGCGTACGACTTCCCGTCGCCCGCCCGGAGATACACGCGGGCCTCGGTCTCTTCTCCCGTTCCCGCGTCCCTCACCGTGACTTCGATCCGCCCGGTGGGATGAAGGTGCTTGCGGCTCGAGATCGCAACCTCGTTCGGAGCTCCGCCCACCGCCGGAACGGTCCAGAGCGAGAAGCGCTCGCGCGCGTTCGAAATGTAAGCCAGCTTCCCGCCGTCGCGCGACCAGGCCGGAGTGAAGATCTCACCCTCGCCGCGGGTGATCTGCATGGGATTTCCGTGCGGGACCGACATCACCCAGAGCTGGATGCGACCGCTCCGGTAGGACCCGTAGGCGACCTTTCGTCCGTCGGGCGACCACACGGGCCTCGCGTGCCAGACCGTTTCCTCGGGGAGGAGGATTTCGGGCTCGGGCTCGCCGAGCCGGAGCGTCCACAATCCGCCCGTTCCCTGGATGCGCCTTTCGTTCCACGGGCGGTTGCTGACGAAGACGACGCGGCCTCCGTCGGGAGACCAGCTTCCGGTGATGTTCTGGAACGTATCCGAGAGGATGGGCCGTATCGAGCCGTCGGCGATCGAGAGCGCCCGGAGCCCGATCGCCTCGGCGTTGTCCGCGGAATCGAACAGGATCGACTGGCCGTCGGGAGACCACCGCGGGTTCACGCTGAAACCGACACTTTCGGTGAGCTTCCGGGGCTCGCCTCCGCCCGCGTCGACGACCCAGAGGTCGATCACCTTCCCGGTGTCCCTCGTGAAGGCGATGCGCTTGCCGTCCGGGGACCAGTCGGGGCTTCCATCGTAGTGAGGTCCCGAGGTCAACTGGATCGCCTCACCGCCTTTCGAGGGAATCTTCCACAAGCTTCCCTGCATCGAGAACGCGATCTCGCGCCCGTCGGGAGACCAGGACGGCGACCATGGCCCGGTCGTGACCGGCGGCAGGTACATGCTCTCCATGTACATCCCGCCGCCCCCGCCGAAGATGTGCTGGTAGGCCATAGGGAGCTGCGGGGCGTGCGCCCGGACCGTCGCTCCGGAGATCGCGAGCGCTGAAAGCATCCAGGAGATTCGACCGATCATCTTTCCCTCGCTTCCCTGACTTACCTCATTAGGCCTCATCGGGCCAGAGCTTCGAGCTTTCTTCGAGCTTCGGAGAAGCGCTCTCGAAGCGCCGGGATCGCAGCACCTCCGAACCCCTCCACGAGCCGGGCCTCGGCGACCGCCATCCACAGAAGGAGCTCTCGAGCGGAGCGGCGCGCGGCCTCGGCCTCCCGGCTCCCGACCTCGTTCACCCAGACGGCTCCGGTGTGGGCGAACGGGTAGCTGTCCATCACCGGCCACACGGCTTCGCCGCCGTGAGCGCGGGCGGCGATCCACCCACCGGCGGGCACGGGGACCTTGCCGCTGTAGCTGCGCTTTCCGGGAGCAGCCAGCCCCTCGTCCTTCCACACCACCTTTCCGTTCACGAGCACTTCCACCGTCTCGACGGGCACGGCCGAGATCAGCGCAAGGCGAAAGTCGGCGGGACTCCCCCCCGCGCCGGAGAGGACTTCACCGGGTCCCGTTCCTCCCACCTCGAAGTCGAGGAACGGCCCCGTCGTGACGAAGCTCCTCCCGCGTCTCAATCCCTCGAGATAGGTGGCGAGATTCAGCGGCCCGTCCACCTTCACGTAGACGCGGGTCGCCCCCACCGTCATCGAGCGATAGAAGTTGGAGAAGGCGTCGGTTCCCGCCGAGGGAGCGACGGAGAGCCCCACGTTCAGGAGCCGGTACCAGGCGTCCGCCGTCCCCCGCTCGTCGCTCCACAAGCAGGCGACCTCGAGCGTGTCGACGAGCCCGTGGAGCGCCTCGGGGACGAGCGCGATCGGCAGGTTGCGCGGAGTCCCGTCCTCGGGGAAAGGCGTAGGCGCCATCACCGGGTGCACGAAGGAGTTCACTCCGCCCTGGCGCCGGGCCTCCTCGAGGGCGCTCCCGTTCACGCGGTCGTCCTTTCCGTAGACTGGGTAGGCGGGTCCCCAGAACCAGGGCCAGTGCGGCGACGAGATCCCGATGAGGCCCATGTGGCCGAGAAAGTGAGGCCGGACTTCCTGCCCGAAGACGATGAGGGGCGGAGACGGGCCGAGCCGCGTCCAGGAAGCCCATTCGAAGTCGGTGAGTCGCGTGTGCAGGTTCGCCATGAGAGGGGTCGCGACATCGAGGTCTTCAGCGGCGAGAACGGTCAGGAGCGAATCGGGGTGGAGACGATACGGGCCTCCGTAGTTCAGGTGAAAGTGGTGATCGCCCGAGTACCACCCTCCTTCCCCTCCACTCCAGAGTGGGGCGAGCTCCAGTTCCGCGACAGCAGTCTCACCCGCTCCGGCCGCGACCGTAACGGTCTCGACCGGCGTCGAAAGGCCGTGGGTCGCTTCGACCCGAAGGGAACCTTCGGGCGCTTCGACTTCGAGCACTCCATTCGAGTAGAGGTAGACCTTCCCGCTCTGCGAATCGAACCGCGGTTGCGACGTTTCCGAGACCACGGGATGTCCCGACCTGTCGGTAACGTGGAGCCGCGCCGCCAGAGGACGGAGCGTGCCTTTTCGACGGGTCCGAATCTGAACGCGCGCCGTCTTTGCTCCCCAGTCCCACGCGATGGGATCGACCTCCTCGACCGCACCTCCGCCGCGAGCGACTCGCTTCAGTCGAAAGCGCTGTTCGGAGTCCGCCTCGACGAAGTAGATCGTGGAGCCGTCGGAGGAATAGGCGGGCATGATCGGAAGACCGTCTCCGGCAGTCACCCGGATACGGGGTCCGCCGGCGAGATCCTCGAGCCACAGGGCCCAGCGATCGGGATCGGGGAGGGGCACGACGAGGCTCCCGCGGCTCGGGTCGAGGGCGGGCCGCATCAGGGAGCCGATGGACTCCTCGATCAGGACCCGGATACTTCCCGTGCTCGTATCGAGCACCGAGACGCTGTCACCCGTCTGCGCCTTGGAGACGAAAACGATCTCCTGCTCCGACACCGGGAGCGGACAGAGCTCCAGGCCCTTCGCCTCGGTGAGACGCGTCTTCTCCCCGCTCGCGAGCTCCATCCGCCACAGATCGAGGTCGCCCGCCTGCGCCGAGGAGTAGAGGATCGCCCGCCCGTCCAGGGAGTAGACAGGATCGAGGAGAATCGCCTGCTCCTGCACCAGTACTTCCTCGGCCCCGCTCGCGACGTCGACGCGAACCATCGTCGTATTGCGCGTATCGTCGCGCACGAACACGATGGACGCGGCGTCGGGAGACCAGCGCGGCCGGAAGTCCATCCCGGCTCCATCGGTCAATCGACGGGCGCGCTTCGACTCGAGATCGAGGATCCAGAGCCATCCCCTCGCCGAAAGAGCGATGCTCTTCCCGTCGGGCGAAGGCGCGGGATCGGAGGGACCGGCGTTGAGATAAGGGAGCTCGTATCCCTCGAGGTAGACGTGGTGGCTGTAGCCCTCGACCTTCGGGTAGCGGTTCGTCCATTGAGCCGTCCCGGTTCCTCCGGCAAAGGAGACCACCAAGACCGTCGACCAGAGAAGCCTTTTCCGGGACATCGCACAGTTCACGGACATCCTCAGAACTCCCGTATGGACGCCACTTCCGCGGCAGAGAGTTTCTCGATCATGGCGACGACGAGCGCGACCGTGTGGTCGTAATCGGCCCGATCGATGATCCCCGACTGGCTGTGTCCGTAGCGGGTCGGGACTCCGATGTTGATCGCGGGTACGCCTCGCCCCGACTTCTGCACCATGGCGCCGTCCTCTCCGTAGCCGGTGACCGACTCGAACTGGATGGGGATGCCGGCGCCCGTGGCAGCTTCGAGGATCCACTCGACGTACTTGTTGTTGGGGATCATGCTGTTGTCGAAAACGAAAATGCCGGGCCCACCGCCGAGTTTCTCCTGGGAGAGCGTCGGCGAAGTGAGGAGCGGGAAATCGCTCGCGATCCCGATTTCGAGGTTGATCACGATGTCCGGCTCGGTGCTCGCGGCGACGACCGAGGCCCCCCGGAGGCCGATTTCTTCCTGCACCGTGGCGGCCACCTGCACGCTGTTCGGGTGGGCGCGACCTTTCAGCTTTCGAAGGGCCTCGGTGATGACGGCGAGCCCCACCCGGTCGTCCCAGGCCCTCGCGAGATAGCGTCCGGTGCCGTTCAGCTCGCGAAACTCGCTGTCGTAGGCGATGGGAAGCCCGGGACGGACGCCCATCCCTTCCACTTCCTCGCGGCTTCGGGCGCCGACGTCGAGGAACATCTGTTCGAGCGGAATCATGCGATCCCTCTCCTCGGGACGAAGGATGTGCCCCGACTTCATGCCGGTGTAGCCGTAGACGAGACCGCGCGCCGTCAAAATCGTCATGCGCTGGGTGAGGACGCTCTGGGCGAAGTATCCTCCCACGCCGTTGAAGTAGATGAAGCCGTCCGGATCGATGTGGCGAACGAGGAATCCGACTTCGTCCAGATGGGCCATCAGCAGAACCCGCGGCGATCCCGAGCTCCCCTCCAGCGTTCCCAGAAGGTTCCCCAACCCGTCGGTGCGCAAGTCGGCGAGGAGCCCCGCCCATTCCCGCCGCAGGATGTCCCGTACCGATCCTTCGAATCCGACGACCCCGTGCGCGTTCGTGAGCTCCGCGAGGAGCCGCTCGGTGTCGTCCTGCGTCTGCGCCGAAAGCTCCCGCGGGGGGAGCGCGACGAGACAACCTGCCAGGACGAGACCGCTCCAAACGCTTCTCAGACGACCTGCGGTTAGGTGCTTCATGAAGCTTCTCCTATCGATGCGGGTGGATTCCCGGAGATGTCGGGCGAGGCCGACGGCCAACTGGGCCAACTGAGGTCGAAAACGAAGATCGGGCCGCCGAGCCGACGCCCGGCGGCCCGAAGCCTGTCAGTAGAAGACCTTGATTCCGAACTGCCACTCCCGGGCCGGCACCGCCGTGGCTCCGATGCGTCCGAACCCGGAGGACGCGATGTCCACCACGGGATTGCCGAGATTGACGGTATTGAAGAGGTTATATACCTCGGCGCGGATCTCGAGCCGGGTCCGCTCGCCCGGAAGCCGTATCAGCTTCGAGAACGAGAGGTCCACGTTGAACAGATCCGGTCCCAGGATCGGATTCCGCGGAGAGGTTCCGAACTCGCTCGGCCCCGTTCGCTGGAAGGCAGCGGTATTGAACCACTCCAGCTCCGTCTGCGGGCCCGCATTGGGATCTCCCACCAGGTTGGGCCGACAAACGGGAGTCCAGTTCCCCGCGGTAATGCAGGGGTCGGCGCTGTCGTAGGGCGAGAAGGGACGACCGCTCTGGTACGTCCAGATGCTCGTCACCACCCAGTCGCCCAGGATGTGCGACAACGCCCCTTCGCTCAAGTACTTCTTGTCGGGACCGACGGGGATCTGCCACGTCTCGTTCACGACCAGTCGATGTCGGGCATCGAAGAACGAGGGGGCCCATTCGGCCTCGGGGTCGTCGGCATCCTGAGGCGTCATGACCCAGGTCCGATTCGTCGCTCCGGAATGGAAGTGCGAAGAGAGATCCATGGACTTCGACAGGGTGTAGGCCACGCCGAAGCTCAGCCCGTCGGAGAAACGACGGAAGAGGCTCGTCTCCCAGCCGTTGTACGTGGAGCGCCCCCAGTTGTTCGTCTGCAGAACGGAAGTGAAACCGGGATAGCGGCGATAGAGGTCCTTGTTCGACTGGGTGATCCCATCGAGCTGGTTGTACGGCTGGTTGATCTCCTCGAACTGCAGGAGCTTGCTTCCGCGGTTGCCGACGTAGGCCGTCTCCAGAATGGTGCTCTTGAGGACCTCCCACTGGAGACTGATGTTCCAGGCCGTGGTGTAGGGCGTGATGATGTTCGGGTCGGTGACGTAGAGCTGTCCGATGGGCTGCCCGGAGTATCCCGGTCCCGGGTTCAGCGGCGCGGTGGCATAGTCCTCCCGCTCGAGACCCAGGAGAGGGTCGGCCAGCGTGGTGTTGCGAATGACGGGCTGGTAATAGAACGGGTAGGAGAGAAGCTGCTGGAGGGTGGTGTTGTTCTTGAGCTGGTTGTGGAAGACGCCCGCCCCGCCGCGGAGCGCCAGGGTGCCGTCGCCCCGGATATCCCAGGAGACGCCGACCCGCGGTTGAATGTTGTCGTAGTCGGGGAAGTACGTTCCCCGCTCGGGAAGGTCGAAGGCTGGATCCCCGGCGAGGACGATCTGACCGATGCCGCTCAAGGGAACGTTGGGCGTGGGCGCCTCGATCTCGAAGAAGGTGGAGGTCTCGCCTGTCTTGTGGATGATGGGGCTATAGAAGTCCCACCGCAGCCCGAGGTTGAGCACCAGCCGGTCGCTCACGGTGAAGTCGTCCTGGAAGAAGAGCCCCATGTTCC